>CAZLRE010000110.1:0-678 GCA_964561885.1 uncultured Planctomycetales bacterium
AATCCTGCCAAAGCACATGGCTGGATGTGTGAATGCGGGGAAAAGATCAAAACGCTCCGGGGCAAGCTGTGCTGTCCGTCCTGCGGGGCTCAATACAAAAAAATTAAAGGTAAAGTCTCCAGGGTCAAATGAAGATCAATCTGATCGATATTAAACGTCAATACGAAAATTATCAGGCGGATATTGATGCCCAGATCCGCAACGTCCTTAATGATGCCGCTTTTATCATGGGCAAGCAGGTGGGCGAACTCGAAGCGCAACTGGCCGCGTATGTCGGCACCAAGTATGCCGTTGCCTGCGGTTCGGGCACGGATGCGCTTCAGCTCATGCTCATGGCCTACGATATCAAACCCGGCGATGAGATCATAACGACACCGTTTACATTTATCGCGACCGCCGAGATCGTCTCGCTTTTAGGGGCCAAACCTGTGTTCGTGGATATCCGGCGCGATACGTTGAATATTGATCCGCAAAAGTTAAAGAAAGCGATCGGCCCGAAGACCAAGGGCATCATAGCCGTTGATATTTTCGGACAATGCGCGGATTACGATGAGATCAATGGGATCGCCAAAACGCATGGACTGTTTGTCATCGAGGATGCCGCCCAGTCTTTCGGCGCGCATTATAAAGGTAAAATGTCCTGCTCGCTGGCGGATGCCGGATGCACATCGTTTTTTC
>CAZLRE010000110.1:688-6328 GCA_964561885.1 uncultured Planctomycetales bacterium
GTTACGGCGACGGCGGAATGATCTTTCTGAATGATGAGACTAAGGCAGGTGTTCTTAAATCTTTGCGCGGGCACGGGGCCGGATCGCATAAATATGAGCATGTGCGCATCGGTCTGAATTCCCGTCTGGACACGCTGCAGGCTGGTATCCTTCTGGCGAAATTCAAGCATTTCCCCAAGGAGATCGATCTGCGCAACCAGGTGGCGGATTATTACACGAAGCACTTAAGCGGAAAGTTCGAAACTCCCTGCATTTTGCCGTCGAACCGTTCAGTCTATGCCCAGTACAACATCATTGTCAAAGACCGCGATAAAATGCAGGAGCATCTTAAGAATGCCCAAATACCGACGGCGGTGTATTATCCGAAGCCGCTTCATCTGCAGCCGGCCTATGCCTCTTTGGGTTATAAAAAGGGCGATATGCCCGTGACCGAAGAGGTGTGCGAACATATTTTTGCTTTGCCGATGCATCCGTTTTTAACCAGTGAAGAACAGGACTTCATCATTAACACGCTGGTGAGGTTCTTTTAACAAGGGGATCCACATGTCTAAGATCAAAAAAGCCATTGAACAATCCAACATTGTTTATCATACGCAATTGTCGAAGAATTACGACAAGACCCAGCCGCATTTTAACCGCGAGAACGTTATTCAGGTGCAATCCCGTCTTAAGGAGTATTCCCAGAAAACAGGCGGCAAGAGACTGATGGACCTGGGGTGCGGCACCGGGTTTATTCTTGAGATCGCCAAGCCGTATTTCAAGGAACTTTACGGTGTGGATATAACCCCTTCCATGCTTAAGATCGCCGAAGATAAATTCAAGAACGTTAAAGGCAAGACGATGAAGGTCATCCTTGCCAACAGCGATGAAGTGCCTTTCGGCGACAAACATTTTGATGTGGTCACCGCCAACGGTTTTCTTCACCATTTGCCCGACCTTTATCCGACATTCAAGGAAGCCTACCGCATTTTGAAAAACGGCGGGGTTTTCTACAGCGACCAGGACCCGAATTATTATTTCTGGCAGAGCATGTACAATATCCGTCACGAAAAAAATATTTCCCCTGAGCTTAAGATCGAGCGCGATTCGGTCTGCAAGATGTCCGAGAGGGTCCAGGGGGGCGAAGGCATCACGCTGTCCTCCAAAACCATCGAGATGGCGGAATATCAAAAGACCAAAGGCGGATTTAAAGAAGAATTGGTCAAGGCCCAGTTGAAAAAGGCAGGGTTCAAAAAGATCAGTTATGAATACTTCTGGTTCTGGCAGGAGGGTGCGGTCATCCGCAATCTTTCGTTAAAGGCCGGAATTTATTTTGAAGATCATTTAAGAAAAGCCCTGCCCGTGACCCGGGGATTCTTTAAATACGTGCGCATCATTGCGTATAAATAATGAAAACGATTGCTGTCTTAGGAGCGGGCGGTTTTTTGGGGCGATCCCTGTGCGAGCGATTGTCCGCAAGCAAAAACACCCTTGTCCTTGGGTCCTTCACGCAAAGTTCTTACCGTAATATCCCGATCGATCCCGTTGATCTGACCCAAAAAGATGCCTTAAGCCGATGGCTCGGGGATAAAAAGATCGACGCCCTGTTCTATTTGTCCTCGCTTATGCCTTACCAGTTTCCTGGCCGCGATTGGGACCTTCTGCGCGGCAATCTTCAAATGCATCAGAATGTCTTTGATTGCTGGGCAAAGCATAAATTCCATTTGATCTATGCCTCGGGAACGACGGTTTACGCGCCGTCGGCCAAGCCGTGGAATGAAACGAGCGCGGCCATGCCGCAAAGTTTTTATACGGTTTCCAAATTATGGGGGGAGAATTTATTCTGGCTGGGGTATCAGAACCACAAGCTTCCGTTATCGATCATGCGCATCAGCGCGCCGTACGGCCATAAAACACGCAATCTAACGGTCGTCAACGTCTTCTTTAATAAAGCCATCCAGAATTTAGACCTGGAACTTTTAGGGAGCGGCCGCCGTCAGCAGGATTTTATCTATGTTAAAGATGCGGCAGAAGGAATGATCGCCGCTTACCGCAAACGTAAATTCGGGATCTTTAATATTGCCGGCGGTAAAACGGTCACGATGAAACAGTTAGCCCAGGCGGTCATCCGCGCGACAGGTTCAAGATCGAAGATCGTTCTAAACGGTAAGCCCGATCCTCAGGAAAAGATCAAAGTCAAAGTGGATGTCCGAAAAGCCCGTCAGGAGTTGGGTTTCGATCCAAAGTTTTCTTTGGCCGACGGTTTGAAGGACATGGTGCGCGTTTATCAACGGGGTGCGTGATCAAGATAGGTGTTTTCTCCGATATTCATGGGAATTGTGACGCTCTCAAGGCGGTGCTGGGTGCTTTTGAGACCCAAAGAGTTGATGTGAAGGTGTGTCTGGGTGATCTGGTGGGATATTTTCATCAGTCCGTCGATGTCCTTGATGTGATGATGAGATCAAATATCCCGACCCTCATGGGAAATCATGAAGCGTATCTGCTGGGAAAGCTCAAGTGCTCGCCGGAGAAGTGGGACTTCATTAGTCTGGAATATGTTAAACAACATATCAGCGAAGCCCAGCGGACATGGATCGAGCGCTTAGCGTTGAGCAAAGAAGATGTCATCGCAGGTAAACGCATCGCCTATTTTCACGGGAGTCCCTGGAGCCCGCTGGAGGAATACATTTATCCGGACCATAAACAGTTCGAACGGTTCGGTTCCTTGAATTGGGATTATGTTTTTCTAGGCCACACTCATTATCCTTTGGTTAAGAAAGTCGGCAATTGCACGATAGTTAATCCGGGGTCGTGCGGAGAACCGCGTCACGGGGATCACAGGGCGTGCGCAGCAATTCTGGATATCGAAAAAGGAAGTGTCGAACAGCTCAATGTTGATTATGATGTTAAGGCGTTTATTGATGGGGCCCGTAAGTTCGGGATCCCGGAAAAAGTCATCCATGTTCTGGAGCGGTCAGTGAAATGAAAAAACACGTGCGTGTGTTAATAGCCGGTGTCGGCGGCGGCGGGTACGGCGTTGAGATCATGAAGGCTCTGCGGCTCGCCGGGCGGAAATATTTCATCTATGGCGTTGATATGTCGCCGTTGAGCTTGGGATTGTTCCTGGCGGATAAAAGTGAAGTTGTTCCGCCTGCGGCATCTGCGGTGTATGTTGAGAGAATTCTTTCGATCTGCCGCAGGGAAAAGATCCAGGTTCTTATCCCGGGTTCTGATCCGGATCTCAAAGCAATTTCCAGTAATCAGGCATTATTTGAGAACGCCAAGCTGTTTGTCCCCATCAATACCCCTCAAGTCATTGATCTGGGTCTTAATAAATTAAAGACCATGCAGGTCCTTAAAAAACATGGATGCCTTATCCCGAAAACGGTGATCATCGAAACAGCCAAAGACATCAAACGCGTTCATTTCTTTCCCTGCGTCATCAAGCCCTATATCGGAGGCGGCGGTTCGAATTTTACGTTTATCGCCCAGGACAAAAAAGAACTCGAGTTTTTCTGTCAATATTCCTTGAAGTATGGTGTTTTACCGATGGCGCAGGAATACATCGGTACGGCGGATGATGAGTACACGATCGGTGTCCTGTCGGATAGACAGGGTAAGATCATTTCAACGGTGGGCATCCGGCGTTTTATTAAAAGCGGATTGTCGAACCGTTTGAGGGTGGCATCATTGAAGAAAAAAGGGGAGACGCTGGTGGTCTCATCCGGTATATCTCAAGGAGAGATCATAACCGATCAGAAGATCCTTAAGGAGGCCGAACGGATCTCTAAGGCTGTTGATTCCCGGGGGCCCATCAATGTTCAGGGGCGCTATACTAAAGGCAAGTTCTATACCTTTGAGATCAATCCCAGGTTTTCCGGAACGACCTATTTTCGCGCCCTGGCAGGGGTCAATGAACCGGATCTGTTCATTAGTCACTATGTTCTGGGCCAAAAAGTGCCGTTAAAGCCTTATCCGGCGGCAGGAAAAATTCTTCGGGGCTTGTTTGAAAAGTTCATAACGGACGTGTAAACTTACCCTAAAGAAATCGACGTTAGATAAGTAATTGTTCATCAAATATTTACAAACATTAGCAAGAGGTGATTATGGCTATTAAAGGTAAAAAATTGTTCATTACAGGCGGGGCAGGGTTCATCGGTTCTTCGATCGCGGAGAGACTGATCGAACACAATGAGATCGTTATTTATGATACGCTCCATCGCAATGCCCTGGCCCATTCCAAGATCGCCAAACATAAAAATTTAAAACTGATCAAGGGGGATGTCCTGGATGCCGCTAAGATCAAGCGGACGGTCCAAGGCGCCAATATTGTGATCCACATGGCCTCCATCGCCGGTGTTGATACGGTGTTGTCGATGCCGATCAAGACCATGGAAGTGGCCATGATCGGAACATACAATGTGCTTAAGGCCATTGAAGGCAAGAAAGTCGACCGCTTCATTGATTTCTCGACCAGCGAGGTTTTCGGCAGTTACGCCTTTAACGTCAAGGAATCCGACAAGACAACGCTTGGAACGGTCGGCGAGGCCCGCTGGACCTATGCTGTCAGCAAGCTGGCGACAGAGCATTTGACGATGAATTATTACAAGCAATACGGTCTGCCGGCTTTGGCGATCCGGCCGTTTAACATTTACGGCCCGCGGCAGGTCGGTGTGGGGGCGGTCCACCGTTTTATTGTCAACGCGATCAAGAATGAACCGCTGGTCATTCACAACGACGGAAGCCAGATCCGTTCGTGGTGTTATATCGATGATATCGTCGACGGTATCCTTTTGTGTCTTGAGAAGAAAGAGGCAGTAGGACACACCTTTAATATCGGCAATCCGCGCAGCACGGTGACGATCTACAATTTGGCGACCGAGATCAAACGCCTGAGCAGTTCAAAATCGGTCATTGAGTTCAAGAAAAAAGAAATGCAGGACGTGGAGCTGAGAGTTCCTGATATTGAAAAGGCAAAACGTCTTTTGGGTTATGAGCCTTCGGTCAACCTTGAAGAGGGGCTTTTAAGAACCATTTACTGGTACCGGAACAATCTGCATGTATAGATTATCCATCCCGTCGATCGATGCGCGCGAGCTTAAGGCCATCGCCGATGTTTTAAAGACCGGCTTTCTTGTTCAGGGAAAGAAGGTCGCTGAATTTGAGGGCGTTGTCCAGGATTTTCTTGGAGTGCCTTACGCGCTCGCTGTTAATTCCGGGACATCAGCGCTTCATCTGGCACTTGTCGCGGCCGGCGTCAAAAAAGGCGATGAGGTCATTATCCCTGATCTGTCCTTTCCGGCCACCGCGAATGTGATCGAGTTGACCGGGGCCCGTCCCGTCATTGTCGATATTGAACCGCAAACGTTCAATATTGATACGCAGCAAATCGAGAAAGCTATCACCTCCAAAACCCGTGTCATCATGCCTGTTCATTTGTTCGGACAGTCTTCGGATATGGACCCCATCCTTAAGATCGCCCGGAAACACAAGCTTCTGGTGATCGAGGATGCCGCATGCGTTTGAGGCGCGAAATATAAAGGCCATTATTCCGGCACGCTGGGGGATATGGGATGTTACAGTTTTCATCCGCGTAAAGTCATTACGACCGGCGAAGGTGGGATCATCGTGACCAGGAATAAAGATTTTGCCCATCGCCTG
>CAZLRE010000111.1:0-6315 GCA_964561885.1 uncultured Planctomycetales bacterium
TTGTTGTGATCGCGCTTATTCCGGCGATCCTTATGGGGATCTATAACACCGGCTATCAGATGCTCTTGGCCCAAAAGATGCCTGTTGATTTTTGGCAGGCCATGATGATGGGCGCCTCCAAAGTGCTCCCGATCATCATTGTGACGTACATGGCCGGCGGTGTCTGGGAAGTTGTCTTTGCCGTTATGCGCAAGCACGAGATCAACGAAGGTTTTTTAGTGACCGGGATTTTATATGCCCTGACGCTTCCCCCGGATATTCCGCTCTGGCAGGTGGCGGTCGGTATATCTTTCGGCGTTGTTTTCGGCAAAGAAATTTTCGGCGGCACGGGGATGAACGTTTTTAATCCCGCCCTTGTTTCGCGCGCGTTTTTGTTCTTTGCCTATCCGGCCTCCATGTCGGGTTCCAACGTCTGGGTTGCGGTTGACGGATACACCCAGGCAACGCCTTTGGCCGTGGTCGCTGCCGCCCCCAAGGGAACTTCGGTGGTTGAAGCGTTACAGCATTCAGGTTTTGATTTCAATAATATGCTCACGGGTTTTATTCCGGGTTCGATCGGCGAAACATCGGCTTTGGCCTGCTGGATCGGGCTTGCGTTCCTGCTCATCACAAGGGTGGCCAGCTGGCGCATCGTGGCGGGCTGCACCATCGGGCTATTGGTCATGAGCAGTATCTTCTATTTGATGCAGGGGCCGGATAAACTGGCTTTCTTCGGATTGCCGCCGTATTATCATCTGGTCATGGGCGGATTCGCTTTCGGGTCTGTTTTTATGGCCACGGATCCGGTTTCATCAGCCGCTACGAATACAGGCCGATGGATCTATGGATTTTTGATCGGCGTTCTGACCGTCCTTATCCGGGTTGTCAATCCGGCGTATCCGGAAGGTGTGATGCTTTCCATTCTCTTTATGAATGCGTTCGCGCCGCTGATCGATCATTTTGTCATTGAGAATCATATCAAGAACCGTACCAAGCGACTCAAGTCGTTCGCGCAGGCCGCATAAACAAGGATTTTTTAAGTGAATACCAACAGCACACGCTACACATTCATATTCGCCGTGATCGTCTGCGTTATTTGCGGAGTTCTTCTTTCTGCCGTGTCCGAAGGTTTCCGCAAGCAGCGCGAACTTAACGAAGAGCTTGATGTTAAGAAAAATATCCTCAAGGCTGTAGAGTTAAAGGAGCCCGTCTCTCCCAAGATGAAAGCGGCGGAAGTGCTCAAGATCTACGATTCCAAGATCGAAGAATTGGTCATTGATGCCAATGGTCAGGTGATCGATGGAAAAAAACCTTCCCAGCTGACCGAGAAAGACAAGGACTCGCATCCGTTATATGTTTATAAGGAGGATGGCGAAGCTGTTTCTTTTGCTTTTCCGATCGTGGGGCAGGGCTTGTGGTCGACGTTGTACGGCTATTTGGCTGTCGAAGCGGATGCTTCTACGATCCGCGGGATCACTTTTTACAAACACGGTGAAACGCCGGGCTTGGGCGGGGAGATCGAGAAAGAGTGGTTCCAACACAATTTTAAAGGCAAAAAGATCTATTCGATCAAGGACCAAAAACTGACACCCATTGCGGTCGTTAAAGGCAAGGCGAGCGAAATTTATAAAGATGACCCGGCTTTATTAGAGTATCATGTGGACGGGATCACTGCCGCTACCCTAACGTGTAACGGCGTGACTGACATGATGGATAAATGGATCAAGATCTACGATAGTTATTTGAACAAGATTAGAAAGATCTAAGAGAAGTTTTCGGAGGGGCTGTATGGCGCTGACATTGTTATCGAAAAAAGATCAAAAAATCATCAAGGACGGCTTGTGGGACGCCAATCCCGTCACTTTGCAAATTTTGGGCATATGCTCGTCTTTGGCCGTGACCACGCAGTTAAAAACAGCGATCATTATGTCGTTAAGTTTGACGTTCGTCACCGCTATGTCCAATGTAGTGATTTCATGCATTCGCAACTTTATCCCCAACAAGATCCGCATCATCGTTCAGCTAACTGTCGTTTCCGCGCTGGTCATCAGCATTGACCAGATTTTGCGTGCGTATGCTTATGATGTCAGCAAACAGTTGAGCGTGTTCGTTGGTCTGATCATCACCAATTGTATTGTCATGGGGCGTCTGGAGGCATTTGCCATGAGCAATCCTCCAGGGAAGTCTTTTCTCGACGGTCTTGCCAATGGTTTGGGTTACAGCTGTGTTCTTATCCTTTTGGGCATCGTTCGTGAGATTTTCGGCAGCGGTACGTTGCTGGGCTTTCATGTGATCCCACAATCATGGTATGCCGGCGGCTATGCCAATAACGGTATGATGGTATTGGCGCCGGGCGCGTTCTTCCTTCTTGGGTGCATTATCTGGATCCAGCGTTCGATATCGGGCTACTCGGAGGCGAAGTAATGGAACACTACATGAGTCTCGCTCTTAAATCCATCTTCGTTGAGAACATTTTGTTGGCTTTCTTCTTGGGAATGTGCTCATTCTTGGCCTGTTCCAAGAAAGTTGAAACAGCTATCGGTTTGGGCATTGCGGTCGTTTTTGTCATGGCCGTTTGCACTCCTGCCTGCTGGGCTGTTAAGAATTTTTTGTTAAAGAAAGGCGCTTTGGCCTGGGCCGGATTTTCGAATATTGATCTGAGCTTTCTAATTTTTATCAGTTTCATCGCTGTTATCGCGGCCATGGTGCAGATCGTTGAGATCGTTGTTGAGAAGGTCAGCCCGGCTTTATACAGCGCGCTTGGTATTTTTCTGCCATTGATCGCGGTTAATTGCGCGATCTTGGGTGCGGCGTTGTTCATGGATCAGCGCAATTACAACGGTACGGAATCGTTGGTGTTCGGCGTGGGTTCCGGGATCGGCTGGGCGATCGCGATCATCGCCATGGCAGCGATCCGAAAGAAATTAGGTTATTCCAATATCCCGACGGCGCTTAAAGGACTAGGGATAACGATGATCTTAACCGGCTTAATGTCCATGGGTTTTATGTGTTTCGCAGGCATCAGATTATAATCGCTATTATTTAAGGAAAGAGACCGTACGTGGCACTCTTAACATTCGTACTCATCAGCACCGTAGTTTTTACTCTTACCATTTTAGTTTTGATTTCCATCCTTTCATTTGTGGAAGCTAAAATGGTCAAGAAAGGCGATGTTAGAATATTCATCAATGAAGACCCGAACCCTCTTTTGGTTCCCGCCGGCAAAAGCCTTTTAAGCACATTATCCAATAATAAAATATTCGTTCCGTCTGCCTGCGGCGGCGGCGGCACGTGTGCCATGTGCAAATGCCAGGTTTTGGAAGGTGGCGGCAACGTTCTGCCGACCGAGACCGGACAGCTGACCCGCCGGGAGCAAAAAGATCATGTTCGTTTGTCATGCCAGGTCAAGGTTCGCCAGGACATGAAGATCCGCATTCCGGATGAGATCTTCCATATTCAGAAGTTCGACTGCACGGTGCGTTCCAACAACAACGTCGCGACCTTTATTAAAGAACTTGTTTTGGAGCTGCCCAAAGGCGCTGATCTGAATTTCAAGGCCGGCGGATATATCCAGATCGACATCCCGCCTTATGATGTTAAATTCAAGGATTTCGTCATCGAAAAGAAATACCATCCGGATTGGGACCAGTATAAATTGTGGGACCTTAAATCCAAGAACGACGAGCCGCTGTTTCGCGCCTATTCCATGGCGAATCATCCTGGGGAAAAAGGCATTGTGATGCTCAACGTGCGCATCGCGACCCCGCCGCCGCAAGACATGACCCTGCCGCCGGGCAAAGCCTCCTCATATATTTTTAATCTTAAGCCGGGCGATAAAGCGACCATCAGCGGTCCGTACGGTGAATTCTTTATCAAGGACACCAACCGCGAAATGATCTACATCGGCGGAGGCGCCGGTATGGCCCCGATGCGCAGCCACGTGTTCCATTTGTTCCATACGATGAAGACAAAGCGCAAGGTGAGTTTCTGGTACGGCGCGCGCTCCAAGCGCGAGATGTTCTATACCGAGGATTTTGAGAGCATCGAAAAGCAGTTCCCGAATTTCAAATATAACGTCGCCTTGTCCGCGGCCCTCAAGGAAGACAACTGGACCGGGATGACAGGTTTTATTCACCAGGCATTATTGGAAAATTATCTGAAGAACCATCCGGAGCCGGAAGAATGTGAATATTATCTGTGCGGCCCGCCGATGATGATCGCGGCCGTGCAGAAGATGCTCGATTCGCTCGGCGTTCCCAAGGAAATGATCGCGTTCGATTCGTTCGGTTAATCTGCGGTCGGAAACGTTGGGTGAAGTGACAGGATCGTTTTGGCCCCACATTTGGCTTTGCTGAATGTGGGGCAGTCTTTCGCAGGGACTTATTTCGGTTGTTTACAGTCTTCCGGGGGAGTCTGGGTGTTCTTGCAGGTGCAGTCCGCACCTAATGAGCATCCGCGCTTGAGGGTTCGCTTAGCCAGGATAAGACCGGCAGCCATGAGAGCGAAGAAGATCAGAAGCAGTGCGACGGCGATCAGGGTTGTCATAGTTCAGGCGATCGATAGAAATGTTATTAAGCCCGCTTATGCGGGTATCCAGACTGAAAAGTAGTATAAATGGCAATGAAAATATTGCCAAAACATTTTTAGAGGCAAACCACACCAACGGAGAATTCAATATGTCGCAGCAAATCCAGGAGCTCATCAACAAGATCAAGTCCGACGGCATTAACGAGGCGCAGGTTAAAGCCAAACATATCGAAGAGGAAGCTCACAAGAAAGCCGATCAGATCATCAATGAGGCCAAGGCCAAAGCTAATAAGGTGATCGCCGATGCCAAAGAAGAAACACTTAAGTTCCAGAAAGCCGCGGAGGTCTCTATCGCCCAGGCCGGCCGCAACAGCATCCTTTCTCTGCGCAAAGAGATCGAGGCCATGCTCAAGAACATTGTCCTTAAGCAGGTGCGGGACAGTTTAACCCCCCAGCAAACGGCCGCGATCCTGGAAAGCGTCATCAAGCAATATGTTAAAGAGAATTCTTCCTCGGCCCAGATCACGTTGAGCCCTGCCGATGCCCAGGCGATCAAAGACGGATTGATCGCAAAACTACAAAATGAATTTAAGAAACCGCTCGTTTTTAAAACCAGCTCGGAAATGGCCAAAGGTTTTGCCATCAGCTTTGACTCAGGAAAATCGTCGTTCGATTTTTCCGATGCCAGCCTGGCCGAGTTTTTGAGCGCTTACGTTAATGACGAGGTTGCACGCATCCTCAAGACATCAGCTGCCTAAATTGATCTATGGGTCGTGATTATTACTATTTATCGGCGAGCCTGCCGACACTGATTTTTACCCAGAGCCCGCCTTTGTCGCTCGAATCCTTCCTTGGCCAATGCGAAGAGCTAATGGCTGCGGATGATTACCGCAAAATGCTTCAGGCGCTGTCCAATGAACAGCCCAAGGGCCGAGTGTCAACGGACATTTACGGACGATGGATCGCGTTTAACCGGGATTTCAAAAATGAGATGGCGTATTTTCGCGCCAAACGTGCCGGCAAAGACCCGCAGAAATATTTGCGCGGCGAGCGCAGTCACCAGCCGCATTTGACCGATGCCATCATGCGTGCCGGAAAGGCCGAAGACCCTTTGAGCGCCGAACGCATATTAGATGAACTCCGCTTTGAATATTTGGAACAGTTAGCCGCCGGCCAGTTCATGAATTTTGAATATCTGCTGACTTACGGCTTGAAATTGAAGATGATGACACGTTACGCGCGCATCGGTTCATCGCTGGGCGAGGAAGTCTTTAAGTCATTAAAACAGATCGATATCAAACTCGATTAACTTTTATTTGTCGTCGGATACAACAGAGGAAAAAGGAGATCATTGTGGAAACAGCGCGTGTAGGTCAGGTGACCGGGGTCAACGGCAACATGGTCGCCGTTGCTTTTAATGATGAGGTCATGCAAAACGAGGTCGCTTATGTGGTCTGCGGTAGTGAGAAACTTAAATCCGAAGTGATCCGGGTCAAGGGCAAGCGTGCGGATCTGCAGGTCTTTGAGGACACGCTCGATGTGAAAGTCGGCGACCAGGTGCAGTTTTCCAGTGAGCTCTTGAGCGTTGAGCTTGCGCCCGGCCTTTTAGGACAGATCTACGACGGGCTTCAGAACCCGCTTCCGCTTTTGGCCCAGGCCCACGGATTTTTTCTGAAGCGAGGCGCTTATTTAAAACCTCTGGATGAAAAAGCAAAATGGGAATTCACGCCGGTCGTTAAAAAAGGCGACCGCGTGCGTGCCGGTGTCGCCCTGGGGACCGTTCCCGAAAAAATGTTCAAACACCGCATC
>CAZLRE010000112.1:0-6307 GCA_964561885.1 uncultured Planctomycetales bacterium
GGAGTGGCAAGGAATGCTTGCTATTCCTGAAATGGAGGCGTATCGTTATAAAGTACAGAATATTTCATCCAGTGTCGCAGGAAGTATGAACGATGTTTCCTTCAAAGAGCTCAGGGCTGATTTTTATAACGGCAAGATCACCGGTCAGGTGGATGTAAGATGGGATAACAAAGTGCGTTACCGTACGGACGTTAAGTTCGAAGGATTGGATCTAAACGCGCTAAGGGAAGTGGATGATTCGATCCATGGACAAATTGAAGGTGTCATTCAGGGAGACCTGTCTTTGGGAGGAAGTCCGGAGAATTTTGACACGTTAGGCCTCAAGGCCCAGATCACCAAGAATGGACGGATGAACGCCTCATTGCTTAAATTTATTTTGCCGTATATCCCGCGCACTGAAGATTCGGTCAAGTTGCTGGAGATCATGAAAGTTCCGGGGTCAAAGGTCCCTGTCGAGATCGCGCGGATGGACCTTCGAACCGTGGATGAGCACAAAATATCCGGAGATGTTAAACTTGGCGTCGGACGTTTGAATCTGGACCTTAATCTTCCGATCGATATTTTATATGACGGGAATTTGTTTTCTTTGATCACATGGTTTAAGAAATTAGGCAAATAGGAGGATGTATGGGGAAAAATAACCTGTTGTACGCTGCCGCGTTTGTTGTGTTATGCGCGGCGGGGCAGGGATGCACGGTCAAGGCCGTGGGTGATCCCAACAGGCCGATCACGATCAATGCGCACATCACCATTGACGTTAAGGGCCTCGAAAAAACTGCTACCAGCATTGAAGATTATGTGAGCGGCGCGCCTGCTCAGACACAAGGAGGAAAATAATATGAGAACACAGCGATCGTTATTAAATGTTTTGTTCGTATTGTTCATGACCGTTGCCCTCTGCGGCAGCGCCTGGGCGGTGTCCTATGACATTAAGGAAATGACGCCGGAAGTCAAAACGGCCTTGGATGCCCGTCGGGCCAGGTTCGATCAATTGGCATCGCTTAAAGCCGAAGGAAAGATCGGAGAGAATAACCGCGGATATGTTGAAGTTTTATCGGCCGGTGCAGGGGTTAATGAAGTTGTTCAGGCTGAGAATAACGACCGCGCCACGATCTACAACACCATCATCGAGCAGAACGGTCTGACAGCGGATACCCGTTCAACGGTTGAAAAGGTGTTTGCCCAGGTGCAGCGCGATAAAGCCGCTTCCGGAGATCCGATCCAGGATGAATCCGGCCAATGGACCAAGAAGTAAGAGTCCGGATCAGTTTTCGGGCGAACAAGGTTTAATACAAAGGAGAAATTATGATCAACGCCATCATCGATACGCAGTTGATGATCAGGGTCAACAATAAAGTCGGCACATTGGCGGAGATCACGAGCGTCATCTCTGCCTCAAAGATCAATTTGATCGCGATCACAGCGCAGGCCGTTGATAATGTCGGGAATATCTGTTTTGTGACCGAAAACAACGGCGAAGCCAAAAAACTTCTGAAAACCAAAAAATATGATGTCCGTGAGGAGCCGGTGGTTCTGGTCACGCTCGACCATAAACCGGGCGCCTTGCAGGCAGTCACGACCAAGATCGCCCAGGCCGGCATCGACCTCACCCTTATTTATGGCAGCGTCGAGAAGGAAGGGATCATCAGCCGGGTGGTCATGATCGCGGAAGACAACAAGTCGCTGTTACTGGCCATCAGCAAGTAATCCTGGGAGAAGAACATGCCTTCGCTATTTACGAAGATCGTCAAAGGAGAGATCCCGTGTCACAAGGTGATGGAGGATGGTGAGTATCTGGCGTTTTTGGATATCCGTCCCATCAATCCGGGGCATACGCTGGTGATCCCCAAAAAAGAGGTTGATTATATTTTCGATCTGGATGAGCGGACGTTGAGCGGGCTGATGGTCTTTGCCGGGAAAGTGGCGCAGAAGATCCGCAAGTCCGTCAAATGTGAACGTGTCGGAATTATGGTGGCCGGTCTTGAAGTGCCGCACGCGCATGTGCATCTGGTCCCCATCACACATGTCGGAGATCTGAATTTCGCGCTGGCCAAACCTGCTTCATCCGATCAATTGGCAAAACTCGCCGAGACGATCCGTCAGGCCTGATGAAGGCAGGCCTTTTGCCGGCATAAGAATTTTTGCATGAGACATTTCAGCCAGGATTTCAAGATCCTTCATAACGCCGACCGGATCGCCGAGAGGATCTTTCTTGGTCTGACCGTTCTGTTCGCCGGCTTTATCATCTTCACCAGCTGTTTTCTGGTAGCATCTCCCAAATACAAGCTCAAACCCAATGTTTTTGTCCAGCTCTTTTCCGGAGCATCGCTGGAATCTGCCTTCGCCTATCGCGATCTCGAGGATATGGCGACGAACGTGCTGTTCTATATCCCGTTGGGGCTGTTTTTGGCCCTGACCGTTTCGTTCAAGAGACCGAAATATTTGACACTATGGCTTTTGACCGGATTTGTCTTAAGCGTCGTCATGGAGGTCTCGCAATACTTCATCGGCCGCTATGCCGATCCGCTGGATATCGTGACGAACACGGCGGGTTTTGTCCTGGGTTTTGAAATGGGGGTTGTGGCCATACGGTATTTCGGGTTAAGACCGTCGGCGATATTAGGCATTAATCCTGATAATCAAACAAGCACCAAGATCAACACGGTCGCAGCCATCCGGTTTTTATATATTGCGATCTATATGATCAGTTCTTTTCTTCCATTTGATGTGATCTTGGATCCCGACGCGATTTTTGCTAAAGCTCATCCGGATAAATACGGCCAGCTGAAACTTATACTCGATCCGTTGTTCCATTGGAAGCATTGGAGGCATGACGCCGATGCCGTGACCGGTCTTTTCTTGGCGCTTTTTCCCGTCGGGATTCTTACCGCGATCCTGCACGGTTTTCAGAAGCGATTGAATGTCTTTTCTCCCATTCTGGTTTGTATTGTTTTGGCCGTTGTATGTGAATTAGGACAGCTGTTCGTTCAGTCAAGGACATCCGACATTGCGATGCTTGCGATCGCGTTTACCTCCGGTCTTGCCGGATGGCTGGCGGCCCGGGTATGGTTCATGCTTCAGGACTATGAAGGTTATTCGTCCTTTGACAATGAACGCCATCGCAATGAATTTCTTGTTTCACTGACCAGAGGTTACGGGGTTTTTTTAATGATCTCGGCGCTGGTCCCTTTCCGGTTTGAGTTCAGCCTACGGGCGATCGGACAGAAGCTGGTCTATCAAAGCAATTGGGTTCCGTTCGCCAATCAGATCGGTTTACGCAATATTGAGATGACTTTCTGGTTATTGCGGGATTTGGGCGCGTTTATCCCGTTCGGGCTTTTGATGACATTCCTGTTGCGCGCGCATTATCCCGCTTTATCCAGATGGAGGATTGTTTCCGTTGTTGGGTTGTGCTCAATGATCTTTGCCATAGTTCTGGAATCGCTGAAACTTTTGGGGGTCGGGCGATATATGGATATCACGGCTGTGCTTCTGGCCTTTCTTGGCGGATTGATCGGATGTGTGTTTTTTCGTTTTCTAAGCCGTCCCGGCTGATCTTCACCAATAGGCAGGGAAAATGCAATGTTTGACATTCTCAACATATCCAATTAAGATGGTTTTCCATGAAATTAGTCAATAAATTAGTATTAATAACCAGTACGATTTTTCTGCTGAATATACCTCATGCACAGGCGGCTTTGCATTTGAGCGTCAATCCTCTCGAAGGCGGCAGTTCCTTGCGTTTCGGCCGAACCGATGGTGTTATGGAAGCCAATAAAGCGGTGCGTTTACGTGTGACCTCTGATGAGGGAAAGCAGTACCAGGTCTATCAGCGCCTGCAGGACCCTCTGGTCAATCAGGAGAATAATTTTTTGGGCGAGGGGGTATTGAGCACATATACCACTAGTGGCTCGAATGCATCCGGTACGCTTTATGCTCAATCGAATGAGCCATTAGGACAGGCCGATCAGCTGATCTTCACATCTTCTCAGGATGGTCAGAGCGACACGGTGACCGTCGCCTATGTGGTCAATCCCGAACGCATCCGCTCATCAGGGGATTTTGTCGGTCGTATCGCGTATACTGTCCGTTCAGTGGGCGGCGGGCAGGACCAAGCCATCATCAATGTTTATCTTGAGGCCTCGGGAGGTTTTAAAGTTTCAGTTCAGGGCGTTCGGCATCCCAGCCGGGTCTTTCTCCGGTCATCAAAAAACGCGGTAAGCGAGGACGGCATGACGGTCGAATTTAACGGTAATGCCGGTGAAGAAATTAAGATTTATCAGGAGCTTGAGAATTTATTACAGAACGAGCAGGGTGAAGACCTTTCCAAAGAAGCATTGCGGTTCGTTGTGACATCCGCCGGGACTGGGAATTTCTCGCCGGCACCGGAAACGCTGGGACGGACGCGACAGCTTCTATACCGCTCCAGCGAATCGGACGGTCAACTGGATGTTCAATTTTCATTGAATGCGCTGGCTGACGAAACCCCAAAGGCTGGCACATATCGCGGCCGTCTGCGCGTCAGCGTTGAATCATCCTCGGGCGTTTTGGATGTTCCCCTGGATGTCGAAGTGCAGATCGAACCGGTCTTTGATATTGAGGTCGCGCTTCCGCCGCAGGGGGTGCGTTTTAACAGGGTCCTGCCGTTCGATCCGCCGCAGACCCATGAGGTTTTTGTCAGGGTCACATCGAATCTCGGTAAACCTTATGTCGTCATGCAAAATGTTGCCACACCTTTGGTCGACTCGGAGGGTGATCAGATCAAGGAGGAATACTTTTCAGTAAAGACCGAGATAACCAATAAGTCCGAGGGAAAGGTTGTAGCTTCTGACTTTGTTCCGGTCGGGACCGGAGAAAAGGCTGTGTACTATTCCGATGCCAAAGGAAGGCCGTCGGAATTCAAAGTGATCTATCGCTTGCAGTCCTATCCGGGAATCAGAGCCGGTGAATACGGCGCTCCGATCGTTTTTTCATTGGGAGAGATGTGAACCCTCGGAGAAGTTATTCTGGGAACCTTATCCGGGGGGGCATCCTGAGGAGCGCAGCGACGAAGGATCCTTTGACCTTCGCCCCAGTCAATCCTCTGATTGACTGGGATTAGTCCTGTGAAATTAGAAAATTTCATAGGAGTCTTCAGGATGACCGGTCGGGTGAGGAATTCTAGAATTTCCCGACCAGCCATGTAGTTCGTCATTAATACAATAAAAAAGGGGAGGGTGTTATGAACAAGAAAATGGGAAAACTAATAATGGCCGCGGCTGTGCTTACGGCCGTCGGTGTCGGGGTTGCTCAGGCAGCCACGACCAATTTCTTGGTGTCCGCGAGCGTTCCTGCGGCCACAGGTGTTTCGATCACAGCGTCCGAAGTTGATTCCGCGACCAATGATTTTACTCCGGTTGCAGGGACCAATCTGAGCTTTGATCCGTTGACGTTTGAAGCGGTCAACCAGATCTACCTGCCGGATCATTTCTTTGCCATTGATGTCGGCGTGACCGGCGGAGCAGGAAATCCTACCGTCACGGTTGCTTATACGGAAGGACTTAATCCGAACGCACCAGGAAAAGGTTTGGGATGGCACGCAGCGGCAACTTTCGTTCGCATCGAGGGAACGACCGAAGTTCCTTTGGCCACACACGGTCCTAAAAAGTTGCTCAAGGACTTAACCAGCGAGAACATTACGCCTGCCGAATTGACTGGCGGTTTCTTGCGCGTTTATACCGGCATCGTGACCGGGGATGCCACAACCCCGACGGGCGGCGTTCCGTTCACGAACGGTGATAATCCGGGCGCTTACAACGGCACATTGGTTGTGACCGCGACGGTTCCTTAATCTGTGAAAGGGTAGGGGAGGGTTTAAAGCCCTCCCCTACAATTTAATGAAGACAATTAATCTTGTTTTATTAATGTTGTTCTCATGCCTGCCTGCCAACGCTCAGGTCTTCATTGAGCAGGGCAAGGTCAGTCATCTGGTTGCTCCCGGCGATCAATTAAGCGACGTCGTTACCATCCACAACACGACCGATAAAAGCGTCCGCGTGAGGATGTATTGGGAAGATTTCTCCTATGTGCCGCCGTATGACGGGGCCAAGAAATTCTCTCCTGCCGCGACCTTAAAATCTTCATTAGCTTCGTGGGTCCAATTCTCGCCGCAGTACATGGACCTGGGGCCGTTTGCCAAAACACAGATCAAGTACACCATCAAAGTCCCGTCTAATGCGCGCGGCGGGTATTACGGGGTTCTCTTTGTTGAGCCGCAAAATAAAGGCATTTCCGATAATGATAAAGGTGTGCGTATCATCACCCGGGT
>CAZLRE010000113.1:0-6261 GCA_964561885.1 uncultured Planctomycetales bacterium
CTTTGCCTTGAATTATTTCCGTGACAAGTTAAACAAGGAAAGCTTTACCGATGGGCTGATGTGGTTCTTTTGGATCGAATTTGTTCTGACGGCCTATCTTTTGTTTTCCGCTTTTCAGATCGCCTGTCATGGTCAGGATCTGGTTTTGAGACAGCCGCTTTTTTTTGCGGCGGTGTCTTTGGCTGTCGTGCACAAATTGTTTTTCCGGGAGTTCAGGCAATATCTGAAGACAGGCATATCATTCTTGAGAAAGTGAACGGTCATCCATGATGCCCAAACCCGTTAGATCCATCCTGCAGTCTTCGCTGGTGCTTTATGCGGCGCTGGCGGTGCTCTTTGCCGTTTCTGTTGATTTCAAGAAGGCGGCCAAACAGAGGACGCGCTATCTGCTGGGGGTTTTTTATAACCAGGAACTGAACAATTATACCGACGGGATCGTGTATTTCGATTATCTGTCCCGTTTAAGGCCCAACGACGGACGCAATTATTTTTTTCTGGGGTATTGCTATTTGTATCTTCATCAATATGATAAAGCTCTGGCCTATTTTGAGAAAGCTTCGCGTTTACTGCCCGATGACGGGCTGACGGGGCAATATCTGGCCCATACCCGAAGCAAGCTCAACAAAGAAGGGCCGGAAGTCCCTCTTCCTGTCGGGACGATCCAGATCCCGTTGGAGTGAGGTTTAAAGGAATATGATGCCGCACGACAAAGACAGTCACAGTAACGTTCCTAAAACCAATCTTTTCTGGTTTGCCCTCTGGGCCTTGCTCGAGGCTGTCCAGTGGATCATCGTTGTCGCTTTTATTTTCAGCTTCATCCCGTTTAAACCTCATCCGTTCGCGGCCAAGTTGTTCGCCTTGCATCAAAAAGGCGTTCAGCCTGAGCGGGAGATGACTTTTTACCGTTTGTTCGTTGTGCTGTCGGCCCTTTTTTACGCGGCCGGGCTTTATGTGTTCCGTCGGCGGCTGGAGGACCGCGGCCTCTCAAAGAAACTTTGGCCTTTGGCAATGGTTAACGCTATATGGATCTTTGTGCAGGTCTTCGCGGTTTTCAAGATATTTGTGACAGGCAATCCGGATTGGGCGCGGTATCTTTTGTACGCCGGATTTGCCGGGGCGCTCGTCACCCGTGTGTTCTGGCCGGAGATCTGTCTTTGGGCGCCGCGACTTTATGCCGCCTGGATCGTGCCGAACGTGCCAAGAATATATCTGCGCGCGTGGCACGCTGTATTTTGTGTTTTTCTCGGCGCGGTCATCTTTGTTCCGGATATGACCAAAGTCCTGGCCCGCATGTTTGTCCGCGACCAGTTCTATCATATCGACAGTTTTCTGATGGCCCCGGGGTGGGCGCATTTAAGCGGGCTTCTTTTGAATCAGGATGTGATCAGCCAATACAGCAGCGTATTGCCGATCGTTGTCAGCCGTCTGGCCCAATGGATGGGAGGATTGAATTACCAGAACGCGGTCGCGATCCTCATGTGGGCCTCGATCCTTTATTTTATTGGCCTTTATTTCTTTCTCCGGCGGTGGCTGGCCAGTTCGCTGATCGCGGCTTTCGGAACTTTGCTGGCGGTCAAAGTGCAGATGTTCCATTGGGGGGTTGCGCCGATCATATGGCAATTCCCGAGCGCCACGGTTGTGCGTTATGTGTTCGATCTTCCGGTGCTGTGGCTCTTGTGGCAACATTGCCAGAATCCCCGCGCAGGTTATCTGTGGGCAGCGGCCTGTTTGTGCGGGATGTCCCTGGCGTGGATGCAGGATACGGGCGTTTATCTTTTAGCCGCGTACTATGTTTATCTGGCCATCGATTTCTTGACCTCCGGACCGGGATACAGATCGCTAAAGAATATCAAGGGCCTTGCCTCGGGGGCGGTCTTATTGCTTACACCGTTTTGCGCCGGACTATTGGTTTTATTGTTATTGCAGGGGCCGTCGGTCCTGGCGCGGGATTTTTGGATAAACACCGGTGAATTCGCCGGACTGTTCCTCAAGGGGTGGGGGTCGCTTCCCATGTATGACGGGCTCAAGGAACGCCAGTTTTTTGCCTATATCATGGGCTTTATCATTCCGGCCGTATATGCCGTCACAATGGTTTTTATCGGCACGCTGTGCTTCCTGAAACAGATCGAACGCAAGAATCTCTTTGCCATTGTTGTCTGTGTGTATGGGCTGGGGCTTTATCATTATTTTATCGGCCGTTCGGCCGTGAGCAGTTATTATGTCGTCGGCATTCCGTTTATCGCGGTCCTGTGTTACTGGTTGCGCATGATCAGCTCAACGTTCAGCAGGCGTGTTGAGAACGCCGGCGGGTTTCTGGCATTGGTTGTGATGGTCGGCGCGCTTTTGACAAGCTATTGGGTGACATACTATCCGAATGTCTTTGATTTTGCCGGGGGAGCGCAGTGGGAAGAAGAAGTCCGGTTCTATAAGCAGGAATTCGATCTTAGCCGGGATGCCGCCATGATCAGCCGCTTGACGAACGCGCAGGAGCGGGTGGCTGTCGTGAGCAGTTTTGAGGTCAAGTTTTTGATGGATGCCGGACGAAAACCGTTCTTCTATTATTTTCCGCTCATTGAGTCATCCCATTTGCGTCTGGCGTCATTCCGCGGGACCTATCTGCATACTCATGACCGGATGAAACGCACGCTGGAACAATTGGAGGCTCACAAGCCGGAATATGTTTTTATCGAACAGAAATTGTTCAGGCGCCAGATCCCGCCCGGATATTACCAGCTGTATCAAACACTGGAGACCCTGATCAAATATTTGGATGAACACTACGCGCCGGCGGAAGACGGATTATATCTGATGGCGCTTAAGCGAAAGCCGTAAACGATGATCAAGCAGATCAAGGATTGGATGGAACATTTTCCCGCGACGACCAGGATTGCCGCGCTTTTGACCTATGTGGTTTTCCTTGAGAGCGTTCAGGCCCTTCTTTTTGCCCAATGGATCCTAAGCAAATTTCCTGTGAAGTCTGTTCTTTCTGGGCAGGTCTTTCCGGAATGGCAGCATTTGATAAAGCCGGAGCGCGAAATGCTGTTGTATCACATTTTTCTCGCGGCCATCATCGTGCTTCAGGCGGCAGCTTTTGGGTTGTTTCGAAAGAAATTGACCGACCTGCGGTTCATCCGGCAGCTTAAGAATTTTGCCGTGTTTGAGAGCGTCTTGGTGTTCCTGCTTTTGACCGCGTCTTTTAAGGTGATCATTTATGATTACCAGCCTGAACTTGCCCGCCGGGCGTTTGAGTTCCTGATGGTCCTGGCGCTTGTGACGAAGGCATTTTGGGGTTTTGTGCGCCAGACGCTGTCGACCCTTTACGCGTTTGTGACCGAGGAACGCAACCGAGAGGCATTGAAAAGGATCGCGGACATCTCTTTTCCTCTTTTTGTGGTCGCGGTCATATTTATTCCCAATCCCGAGGCTGTTGTCGCGCGCATGTTCATCGGGGAACAGTTCCATCACAACGACAGTTTTGTCTTCGCCCCGGCTTGGGCATATCTCTCAGGGTGCGTTCTGGATGTGGATGTGATCACGCAATACGGTTTGGGAATGCCGATCATCATCGGGCTTTTGACCAAGCTCATCGGCGGGTTCAGTTATCTCAATGTTGTTGTCGTGATGATCGCCATGGGCATCCTGTATTTCCTTTTATGCTATCTGTTCCTGAGGCTGTGGACCCGCAGCGCTGTGCTGGCCCTGGCCGCTGTTTTGTTCGCGATCAAGGTTCAGATGTTCCACACCGGGGTCTTTCCGATCGTCTGGACGTATGGAAGCGCGACCGTGATCCGGTATTTTTTTGATATCTTCTTTCTCTATGCGGTCTGGTTCCATCTGCAGAACGGACGGGGCATATGGCTTTCGGCCGCGGCCATATGCTGCGGCTTGGCGCTGTTTCATATCACCGCCGAAGGAATATACCTGACCGCCACGTTCTTTTTTTATCTTATGGTCACTTATCTGGGAGGGGTTTTCCGGAAGGATATTTTCCCCTTCAGGTTAAGGCTGCCTGCCGCCGCCGGGTGCGCGTTTCTGGCCGCAGGCACCGCGTTCGTTCTTTTATGGCTGACGAAAGGCAAGTTTGTTTTTACCGCGGAATTCTGGCGCAACACCGGCGAGTTCATTGAATATTTCTTAAGCGGTTTCGGATTGACGCCGATCTACGAAAGCCTTCAGAACCGGTTCTTTCTGGCGTCGCTTATGGGTTTTGTCATCCCCTTGGTCTATGTGCTGACGTTATTGGTCGTGGGAGGGCAGCTATATTTTAAGAAAGCCGACAGGCGCAATGTCTTTGTGGTCGTTCTGTGCGTTTATGCGCTGGGGCTTTATCACTACTATATCGCCCGGTCTTCAGTGACGAGTTATTACGCGGTCGCGATCCCGTATGTGTTCATTCTGGCCTATTGGGCCCGGGAGTTTTTGCAGGGAGTTTCGCAACGCAAGGCGCATAAGTTCAAACTCGGTATTCTGGCGATCAGCGCATTCTCGCTGTTCACGACGCATGACTTTGTCGCATATCCGAATATTTTCAATCTTTCGCGTAATCCCATGGTCGATCCTGTTATCACCCAGAAATTGCCCAACAGCCGGATGTCTTATTTCAACCATCTGTTCATCCAGTACCCGGACGCTTATAAGTTCCCTCTCAATTCGCTGGGTCAGACAGACGAGGACATCCGGGTACATACGGATTTCTCCTCGGATGACGAACTCGTTGAGTATTACCGAAAAGAATTTGATTTTACCGAGGATGCCGCTCTCATCAGCCGGCTGACTCCGGCAGGTTCCAAAGTCCCGATCCTCAGCAGTTTCGAGAACAAGATGCTGATGCAGGCGGACCGCAAACCGTTCTTTTATTATTACCCGATGGTGATCTCGAGGCCATTGCGCATGCGGATGTTTGTGGTCAACAGTGTTTATACGACGGACCAATTGAAAAAGACCCTTGATCAACTGGAGAACGCAAAGCCTGAATATGTGTTCATTGAAAAAATATTCCTTAACAAGAGCATACCGCAGGCCTATGTTCATGATTCTCCCGGATTTATCCCGGTGCTGGACTATGTTCACAGGAATTATGAGCCGTCCGCTTACGGCAAATATTTAGCGGCGATGAAGCGCCGGGCTTTATAAATAAACAAAGATAAAGATGGAGGAGAGAAGAAAAAAAGAGGGAGGCAAAACAAAACTCCATTGACTGTCTTCTTCTTTCTTCCCTCGTCCTTCTTCCATCTTTTAAAAAGGAGCATTATGCCCACGATCGATGAATTCAAGAATTTTCAGTTTGTCGTTGCACAGATCAAAGAGGTCAAAGAGCATCCTAACGCGGACCGCTTGTATGTCTTGAAGGTGGACACCGGCACGGAGATCAAACAGCTTGTCGCGGGCATACGCAAATCTTACACGCCCGAGCAGTTGATCGGCCGCAGGGTGGTCGTTGTCAATAATTTAGAACCGGCGGTCATTCGCGGAGAAGAGTCGCGAGGCATGATCTTGGCCGCTTCCGATGAGAACGGCATCTCCGTGCTCGGCCCGGACCGTGATGTGGTTTTAGGAAGTATCGTTAAATAGGAAATGCGTTGTGAATGTGCCAAAAATTGTTTTTTGGTTGGTGCTGGTCCCGCTTTTTATTTTGGCGGCGTTGACGGTGCGGCAATTAACGGCCATTTCCATGAGCACCCGGGGAGTTTCCTACGACCTGGCCCCGTTTAACCGTCCATTGCCCGGATCCGGATCGAAGTTTTTGTTCCTGGGCGACAGCACGGCGGTCGGGACAGGGGCTGATGATAACAGCCGTTCAACCGCGGGGTACTTCGGTCAGGATTTTCCTGATGCCGGGATCACCAATATCAGTCATAATGGTCAAAAGATCCATGAGTTATTAGCCTCGTTCGATGGCCTTAATCTGGGGGCTTTCGATCTGGTCGTTCTTCAGATCGGGGGCAATGATATCCTTAAATTCACTCCGGTTACGAAAATTGAACGCGATATGCGAGCGCTCATTGAAAAGGCCAAGACCATAAGCCGTCATGTTGTCATTCTGCATTCGGGGAATGTGGGCGCGGCCCCGATCTTCCGCTGGCCGTTCGATATCATCATGACCGAACGTTCCCGCCGGGTGCGCGATATTTATATGCGTCTGGCCAAGGCCAAAGGAGTTTATTATGTAGACCTTTTTCAGGAACGCGGCAGTGATCTGTTCCTGAAAGATGTCCCGAAATATTACGCGCCGGATTTCTTGCATCCCAGCGCGGAGGGTTA
>CAZLRE010000114.1:0-6249 GCA_964561885.1 uncultured Planctomycetales bacterium
AGCCCAATTGCGCACGCGCGTGCGCAATTGGCAAGGTATCGTATTCTTTGGCGAACTGAACGCATTGCTGCAAATGGCGGGAACTAACCTTTAAATCGCGGGCGAGATTGGCGACCGTCCTGGCCCCGTAATCGGCGCGGTCTTTGTGCTCAAGGACGTGGCTGTAAATGAGCCTCCCGGTTTCCCAATAGGTACGGACGCGCTCGGACTCGATGCGGCGCTGGCCTTCGATAAGCGTTTGTTTAACGCTCTTTAAGAGCGCCTGGTAACTGGTAGGGATTTTGGGTGCATGAGACGGCATAAGCGTTTAGCGTATAGCGGTTAGCGGTTAGTTATAATTGAAATACGATAGAAATACATTGAAATAAATTGAAATGGGGAAATAAGTCGCTGTAAATGGTTTTTTATTTCTACTGTATTTCACGAACACAGTGAGTGAATTTCGATCGTATTTCGATTTCCTACACCTTATCAGTCCCCTGGATTTCATTTCTGACCAGATCCGCCAACAAAACATACTTCTCAAGCCCCACTTCTTCCGCCCGGACGTTGGCCGCGAGCCCTGCTTTCACAAAGAGCTCGATCAGCTGTTCCTTAGAAACCAGTGACGACAACGCGTTGACCAATGTTTTGCGCCGCTGGCTAAAACCCGTGCGGATGACCTGAAACAGGAACTTTTCATCCGCGCAGGGATACGCCGGCGTTTCAAGCATGGTCAATTTAAGAAAACAGGAATCCACCTTGGGCGCGGGTTTAAATGCGGAGCTTTTAATTTTAAAAAGCATCTGAGGCGAGGTGTATAACTGATTGAAGCAGGAAAATGAACTGTAATCTTTGCCGCCGGGCGGGGCCACAATGCGTTCGGCAAATTCCTGCTGGACCGTCAGGAAGAACTCCGTGAACAAATGCCGGTTCTCAATGACCTTGGTCATAATGGGGGTCGATATGTAATAGGGCAGGTTCCCCACCGCCTTGACTTTATCCTTTCCCAAAACTTTTGAAAGGTCGCACTTTAGAAAATCGGCATGAATGATCTCGACATTCGGCCCTTTAAACTCTTCGCGCAGGCGTTCAACTAAAGACCGGTCGGTCTCAACAGCGATCAAGCGTTTGACCCTTGGCACAAGCTCACGAGTTAAAGCGCCTGTTCCGGGGCCGATCTCTAAAACTGTTTCCTCTTTGGTTAGGCCGCAGGCATCGATCATCCGTCCGATCACACTTTTATCAACGAGAAAATTCTGCCCGAGGCTTTTCTTGGGACGTACGGCATCTTTGGGAGAAGATTTTCTAAAGCGAAACGGTGACGGGGTCATAAGAGTTTCGGCTCTTTGGAAACTTAAGTGGGTATTGGCCGTTAACCGTTACCGCATGAGGGCTGGGATCAAGCGAATTGAGACCAACGCCATTTCCTTAAGGAATTACGGGGAAAATGGCGTGCGGTCTCGTTGAGCGAAAGACCAGCCCTTATGCGGTAACATCTAGCGCACTCGAACAAACGGTTTTGTTTAAGGCATCCGGCTCCACGGTCCACTGCCTCATATTTCCAGAAAAACCTTCAGAGAAATGAGGCAAGGACCAAGTCGCCTTCCTGCCTTAAACAAAACTGCGTACTATCATTTTAAAATATTCACCCATTCAAATCTTCAGAGGCATAATTTCAAAGCAAGCTCAATGGCTTTCGACATGGAAGAGGCATCGGCTTTATTTTTTCCGGCGATATCAAAGGCTGTGCCGTGAGCGGGTGACGTGCGCACGAACGGCAGTCCGATGGTGAGATTGACGACCGAATCAAAATAGAGCGCCTTGGGAGCGATCAATCCCTGGTCATGATACATGCACACAACAGCGTCGAATGCCCCGCGCTTTTGGGGAACGAACATCGTGTCCCCTGACCAGGGTCCGGAGACATGGATGCCCTTGCGCGCGGCCTTTTTAATGGCGGGAATGATGCTTTCTAACTCTTCCCGGCCGAATTTTCCGCCTTCACCGGCGTGCGGATTAAGCCCGCAAACAGCAACGCGCGGATGCCTGATCTTGAACTGCTCCCGCAGCGAACGGTCAACGAGCTCGATCGAATCAAAGACCTTCTGACGCGTGATGAGTTTAGGCACATCTTTGATCGCGACATGGCGGGTGACGATGACCGTCTTAAGCCGGTCGGCCACGAACATCATATCGAATTTCTTAACACGAAAGGTTTCGGCCAGATATTCCGTATGTCCGAGAAATCCGGGCTGTACAGCGTCCACATATTCTTTAGCTAACGGCGCGGTCACAAGCGCGTGGATGGTTTTGTCTTTCAACAGCACAACCGCCTGCTCAAGAAATCTTAAAGCCAGTTGCGCGCTGTTGTCCGTCGGCTTGCCGGGGGAATATCCGCGGCGTTCTTGGGAAGGAACAATGCAGTAATCGATGCCTTTATGCTGGCGGGAGAAATGTTTTTTATAGGAACCCTCATCGGTCACGACCAGAAACCGTCCGGCCTTCTTCGAAGCCAGCCGGGAAAGCGCCTTGGCCGTCACTTCCGGCCCGATGCCGGCGGGATCGCCAATGGTGATCCCCACCACTTTAATCGCGGATCTCGACATACGCCTTCTTTCGCAGCTTATCGATCCAGCTGGTGAAGCGGTCCTGGAATTTCTTCTGGAAGATCGTGTTATAAATAGATTCCTTGACCTCTTTGAGCGGCCTAGTCTCCCGGGGAGAATTGCGGATGAACCGGAAAATATAGATGCCGTTCTCGACCTCGATGGGATCCGAGATCTCATTTTCTTTCATATTAAAGATTTTCTGCTCGATATCCGCCTTGAGCTGGCCTTCTTCAATGACCCCGACCGACGGCAGATCGGAATGCTTCTTGGACAGCTCGCCAAAATCCTGGCCTTCCTTTAACGCCGCGTGAACCTCCCCGGCCTCCTTGCGCGCCGCCTCAAGCCCGTTGTCGTAGGAAATGAAGATCGAATCCAGATTCACGCGCGCCTTCTGCACGAAATCATCTTTATGCTGGTTGTAATAATCCGTCACTTCCTGCGGGTTGACGAAAATTTTGGAGCGCACTTCCATGTCGACCATGTACTTGGCCTTCATCTGGTCAGAGATGCGTTCACGCACATCTCCAATGGTCATGCCCTGCTGTTCGATGATGTTCTGAAAAACAACTTCCGACGGATACCGGGATTTGATCTCATCGACTTTTTTATCGACCGCGGCCTGCTTGACTTCCATTTCCTTTTCCTTGGCCGCTTCCAGGATGAGCCTGTCTTCGATGAGCTGGTTAATGCCTTTTTCTTCATACTGCCGCATGATCTGGTCGATCTCGAAGGGGTCGCTGTTCTCGATGCGCAGCTGGCTGTAGATGCTGGACATGTAAGCCTTCAGGTCTTTGAGTGTAATGACCTCGTCATTGACCACCGCCACGATCTTATCGCCCTGCGCGGCCAAAACCGGAAAAGCCCCCCACGCCAGACAGAGAACCAACACAACAATCCCCGGAATACTTCTATTTCGCATGCCCTCGCTCCTCGTTCTTGCGGATCTTGATTTTCTTCTTCAAATGTTCAACAGATTCTTTCAACAAGCGGCAGTAAAGATCAAACCCGATCGTGGAAATAAATCCGTGCTGCTGCTGACCCAAAAGATTTCCGGCGCCCCTGATCTGCAGATCCTCAAAGGCGATCTGGAAACCGGCGCCCAGGTCGCTGTATTTCTCGATCGCCTCCAGGCGCTTGCGCGCGATCGTGGACACCCGGTATTCCGGCGGGACGATGAAATACGCGTACGCTTTGACATCCATCCGTCCCACCCGCCCGCGCAGCTGATGCAGTTCGGATAAACCGAAACGGTCCGCGCGGTTGATAATGAGCGTGTTCGCATTCGGGATGTCGATGCCGGATTCAATGATCGACGTACACACCAGAATATCGATCTCGCCTTTGAGGAATTCTAGCATAATTTCCTCCAAAAGTTTACCCGGCATTTGCCCGTGGGCGACCGCGATGCGGGCATCCCCGATGAGCCGTTTGATGACCCCGCCGATTTGTTCTATGTCCTCAACCCGGTTATGCAGAAAGAACACCTGCCCTTTGCGCCTGAGCTCGCGTTCGATGGCGTCTTTGATGACCTTTTCATCAAAATGAATGACGTGGGTTGAGACCGGAATGCGGTTCTGCGGCGGTGTCGAGATGACCGACATGTCCCGCGCGCCTGCCAACGCCATATAAAGTGTGCGCGGAATGGGTGTGGCGGTCAAGGTCAGCACGTGCACCAAAAGACGGAAACTTTTTAAACGCTCTTTGGATTTAACGCCGAAGCGCTGTTCTTCATCAATGACCACAAGACCGAGGTCTTTAAAGGCGATATCTTTGGACAGCAGGCGGTGCGTTCCCACCACCACGTCCACCTTGCCTTCGGAGAGGTCCTTGACGATCTTGGTCTGTTCGCTTTTGGTGCGAAAACGGCTGAGCATCGCGACCTTCACCGGAAAATCCTTAACGCGCTTGCTGAAGTTGTAATAATGCTGTTCCGCCAGAATGGTCGTGGGAACAAGGATGGCCACCTGCTTGTTGTCCATGACCGCCTTGAAAATGGCGCGCAGGGCCACTTCTGTCTTGCCGTATCCGACGTCCCCGCACAAGAGGCGGTCCATAGGCCGGCCGGATTCCATGTCCGCCTTGACCTCTGCTGTTGCCTTTAACTGGTCCGGGGTCTCTTTAAAGGGAAAGCGCTTTTCAAAATCCTGCTGCCATTCGCCGTCGGGCGAATATTTAAAGCCTTGCAGGCTGGCGCGGGCGGCCTGCACATGAAGCAGTTCGGCGGCCATGTTCTGAAGGCTTTTTTCGATCCTGCGGCGGGCGGCCTCCCACTCTTTATTGCCGAGCTTGTAAAGCCTCGGCGGTTTTTTGGTAAAACTCACATACTTCTGCACCAGATGGATGTCATGGCGGGGAACGAATAATTTATCCCCGCCCTCGTATTCAATGACCAGATGCGGCAGGTCCTCTTCCTTGATCTTGAAATCCTTGACGCCCAGAAACCGGCCGATGCCGTGCTGGTTGTGAACGACATAATCGCCCTTGGTGATATCCACAAAATTATTCAAAGGCGTCTCGGCGTTAAAAACAGACGCCTGCGTTTCCTTGGCCGGCAGGATGATGACCATCTGATGCTGCCAGATGACCTTGCCGGATTCCATATTAAAACTGCCGATCGAGCGGATGACGTCATCATCCACATCCATGCGCACCGGGCCTTCAAAATTGGACGGAAATATATCCACCACACTGCCGCGCTGGGCAAAATCTCCCTCGGCATGGACCATTCTCGATTTTCGATAACCGAAATGGACCAGCTGACGGAGGATGTCCTCCAGATGGATCTTCTGACCGATGACGTATTCGAGGGATTTGAACATGGGAAGGGGAAAAACAAAAACTGATCTTGATGATGGTTGACAGCTGATAGTTGATGGTCATCCATCAACCATCGACTATCAACTATCTACATTTCGTAACGCTTACTTCTTAACAAAACTCTGGCAAACCAGAACGATCGGCGAGGCGATGAACACCGTCGAATAAATACCCGTGATCATCCCGATGATAAGACACAAGGCAAATGTATTTAAAACCTCGCCTACAATGATATACAGGACGACAACGACAGAAATGGTCAACGCGGAAGTCAGGATCGTCCGGCCCAATGTCTGGTTCACAGACAGGTTGATGACATCCCGCAGTGGCAGCTTCTTGAGATGGGGTTTGTGCAAATTCTCGCGCATGCGGTCATAATTAACGATCGTGTCATTGATCGAATAACCGGCGATCGCCATGAGCGCGGTCATGACCAGAAGGTCGATCTGGCGGCCGAAAGCCACCACTAATCCCATCGCGACCAGAACATCATGAATAAGCGCCACAATACCGGCGAGAGCGAAATCAGGATGTTTAAAACGGAACGCGACATATCCAAGGATACAGAGCATTGCCAGAGATATGGCCCAAACGGCTTTTGTGCGCAATTCTTTGCCGACGACCGGACCAACCTTTTCGATACGCAGAAGTTCATACTTATTATCCGGAAAATCCTTGGTGAACGCCGCTTCAACTTTGGCCACAGTGTCATTTTGGCTTCGGATAATGACCGATTCAGGGTTCTTCTCGAACTGCTGGATAATAACATCGTCAACGCCGTTCTTTTTCATGGTCGAGCGCACAGCGTCCGCCGAGACAGGCTTGGCGAATTGATATTCCT
>CAZLRE010000115.1:0-6227 GCA_964561885.1 uncultured Planctomycetales bacterium
GCGGTGACTGCCCCGGCGAGCATCTCTTTTAATACATCCTCTAATCTGCCCAATGCTTCCTCAGGCGGAACATCCATTACGGATAGAGGAACAGATTTGGACATCCTGGTTCCCGGCGGCGCCACTGCCGGCGACCAATTTTATGTCACACTGGACATGACTGCTGATGGGGATACGCGAACATTGACATTCGGCCCGTTCACGGTAGGGTCCCTTGTGAACGGCCAAGTGTTCGATCAGATCTGATCTCTTGAAATCACCACTCAACTTTCCAGTTTCAGTTGCTTCATCGCAATTCATCCCCTATAATGCGTTCGCGCTACAGGAATATTTAAGAAAAATCAGGAACTTTCTTCCCTCCCTCGTTGTCTAAAGTGTGGTCATCGTATTAACATTGACGGAAATCAGAGCTCTTGAGCATGCTTCGCATCAAAAATTTTATTATTCCGATCATCCTACCGTTACTGATATCCGCTTTATATCTTACCGTCGCTGTTGCGTCTTTTGCCCAAGAAACCCCTTTAACCGGCGTCACCCTTCAGGAATGTTACCGCCTCGCGCTTAAACAAAGCGAAACGCTGGCCATTCAATCCGAGCTCATCCGCGAAGCTGAAGGCCGGTTCCTACAATCCTTAAGCGGTATCCTGCCCAAGGTCTCCTTCGACATTACCCCGTCCTGGGAAGACGACGGGGATGATATCGAACGCGACCGCACGGACAAATTCACCTTCAGCCAGCCGCTTTTCTCCGGGTTCAAAGAATTCGCAGCCATGGCTGCCAGCCGAGCGCAAGGCCGACAGCGCAAACTTGAGGAAGAACGGGCCCGTCAGCTTCTCTTTAAAGATGTGTCGGATGCCTTCTACTATTATCTGAGCTACATTGAAGATATGGACGCGCTTAAGGCCACCCGTGAAGCGTTAAACCTGCGGCTGACCGATCTGGAAGAACGCAAGAAACTGGGGCGCTCGCGTCCCAGCGAGGTCGCCCAGGCCCAGGCGCGCTTAAGCCGTCTTGAAGCCGAGATCGAATCCGTCGACAGCCAGCTTCAGGTGGCGCGCAAACTTTTGGAATTTCTGACGGGATACGAGATCGAAAGCCTGTCCGATGATCTTTCCGTTGAAGATCTCAAAGACGATGAAAAAGACTATACCTCTAAAGCATCCAGCCGTCCCGATGTGAAGGCCGCGCGTGAAGCCGCACGATCGACTAAACATCTGGTGACCGCGGCGCGCGCCGGGCATTTCCCCACGGTCGACCTCGACGGAAATTACTACACGCGTCGTTCGGGTTCTTCAGACAGCAACTGGGACGTGCTTTTGAGCGTCAGCGTTCCCATATTTACCGGCGGACAGACCGCCGGTCTGATCAAAGAAAAGAAAGCCGTCAGCCGCCAGGCCGAATTGACCCTTGAGCGCACCGAGCGTCTGGCAGTCAATGACATTCAAAACGCTTACATCCGTTTGCGCTCGTCCTACCGGCGCACAGCGGCCCTGCAAAAATCGCTTGCGGCCGCGCAAACCAATTACGACCTTCAAGTGGAAGACTACGGCCGCAGCCTGGTCAACAATCTCGACGTGCTTCAGGCGCTCGAAGACCTGCAGGGAGCGCGCCGCGATCTGGCAGAATCCAGTAACGGACTCAAACGCGCGTATTGGAATTTCCAACTCGCGCTGGGAACCATCGACTATGACACTTTCTGATCTGTCCATCAAACGCCCGGTCTTTGCCTGGATGCTCATGGCGGCCCTGATGATCTTCGGGTTCATCAGCATGCGCGACATGGGTGTGAGCAAACTGCCGGACGTTGATTTCCCGACGATCTCCATCCGCCTGAACTGGGAAGGCGCCGCGCCGGAAGTCATGGAAACCGACGTTGTCGACATCGTGGAAGAAGCCGTGACCTCCGTGCAGGGCATCCGCGACATCAATTCTTCCGCGCGCCAGGGTTCGGCCACAGTGACCCTCGAACTTGAACTTGACCGCGACATCGACGTGGCCGTGCAGGAAGTGCAGACCAAACTCTCCCAGGCCCAGCGCCAGCTGCCCGATGACCTTGACCCTCCTATCGTCAGCAAATCCAATCCCGAAGACCAGCCGATCATCTGGATCACCGCGACCGGCGATGTTCCGCTGCGCGAACTGATGGATTACACACAAAATCAGCTGGAAGACCGCTTTGCCACCATCAGCGGCGTCGGTGAGATCTTTGTCGGCGGACTCTTGGAACGCAACCTGCGCATCTGGCTCGATGCCAAAAAACTTGAGCAATACCAGTTGACCGTTGATGATGTGATCGCGGCGGTCGAACGCGAACACTCCGAGAAACCTGCCGGACGCATCGAGACCGAACGCGAAGAAATCAACGTGCGCGCCATGGGCGAGGCCACGACGGTTGAAGAATTCAGCAACATCGTTATCGCCAGACGCGGGGGCAGCATCATTCACACACCCATCTACATCAAGGATGTGGCTGCGGTCGAAGACGGTCTGGCCGACATACGACGGCTTTCGCGGCGAAACGGCGAACAGGCCGTCGGTCTGGGGATCCGCAAACAGCGGGGCGTCAATACGGTCGAGGTGGGTAAAAAAGTTTTAAAACGCCTTGATGAGATCCAGGCAGACCTCCCCAAAGGGATCAAAGTCGGTCTCACGGTCAATAACATCCGGTTCATCGAAGATTCCATCCATGAGCTGACCTTCACGCTCGTCATGTCGGCGATCGTGACCTCGCTCGTCTGCTGGATTTTCCTGGGTTCCATCAGCGCCACTTTTAACGTGCTCTTGGCCATACCGACCTCCATTTTAGGCGCGTTCATCTTTATAAAATTCTTCGGTTTCACGCTCAACACATTTACCATGCTGGGACTTTCGCTGGCGGTGGGGATCATCGTCGATGACGCCATCATGGTGTTGGAGAACATCGTGCGTTACCGCGAACGCGGTTTAGGCATTGTTGAAGCCGCGCAGATCGGCGCGCGGCAGATCACCTTTGCCGCCACCGCAACCACGATCGCGATCATCGCCATCTTCCTCCCCATCGCGTTCATGACGGGGATTATGGGAAAATATTTCTATGAATTCGGCGTGACTATTTCGATCGCGGTTGCCATCTCACTTCTGGAAGCCCTCACGCTCACACCGATGCGCTGTTCGCAATTCTTAAGCGTCGGCGAACGCACGACCAGATTCGGGAAGGCTGTTGAGAAAATCTTCCACAGCATGGCTGCCTCGTATGGAAAGTCTTTGAGCTTCGCCCTCAAACGGCGCTGGTGGGTTGTTGGGATTTCAATGTTCCTCTTTCTGACCTCACTGGTGACCATGGCGGTCTTACGAAAAGAATTCGTGCCTCCGCAGGACCAAAGCATGTTCTTTTGCCGCATCCAGGCGCCGGTAGGCTCCGCCATCACATTCACCGACGGACGTTTCAAGGAGATTGAAAAGTTCATCGCAAGCCGTCCTGAAGTAGAACGGTATTTCAGCGTCATCGGCGGGTTCGGCGGAGGCGAGGTCAACCGCGGACAGATCTTCGTGACCCTCAAAGACCCGAAGGACCGACCGGTCACTTCACCGTACAATAAAAGGCCGACGCAAAGAGATGTCATGGACCATTTCCGTAAAGAATTAAAGAAGATCCCGGATGTCAAAGTTGTTATCCAGGACCCGTCCTTAAGCGGCTTCTCGTCCCAGCGCGGATTTCCCGTTGAGCTCACTGTGTTCGGACCTGATTGGGATGAACTTGCCCGCGTCAGTACCGAAGTGGAAAAACGCATGGCCGAAACCGGGCTCATGACCGATGTGGACACCAATTATGAACTCGGTATTCCCGAGGTCAGGGTCTATCCCGACCGCATCAAAGCCGCCGAGCGCGGCGTCAGCATTGAAGCCATCGGTCGCGTCATCAATGCCATGATGGCAGGCCAGCGTGTCGCGCAATTCACCCAGGACGGAAGACGTTACGACGTGCGCACCATGCTCCTTGCTTCCCAGCGCACCAAAATCGAGGACATCGGTGATCTTTGGGTGTGGAACAATTATGGTGAACTTGTACAGCTCAAAGAGGTCATCACCATCGACCGCAAACCCACGCCATTGACCATCACGCGGCGCAACCGCGAACGCGCGATCTCGATCTACGCGAATATCGCGCCGGGTAAATCGCAGTCGGATGCCATGTCCGCAACACGCAAGATCGTCGATCAAGTCTTACCCGAACGTTATCATGCCTCTTTCGGCGGCAGCGCGCAGACCTTCCAGGAATCTTTCAGCAGTCTTTATTTCGTGCTGTGGCTGGGCATCATCGTAGCCTATATGGTTTTGGCTTCGCAATTCAACAGCTTCAAAGACCCCATCACTGTCTTGACCGCGCTTCCGTTTAGTGTCACGGGAGCTCTTGTCGCGCTCTGGGCAACCAACCAGTCTTTAAACATTTACAGTTTTATCGGGATCGTGCTATTGATGGGCATCGTTAAGAAAAACTCGATCATGCTGGTTGACTTCACCAATCAGCTCATCGAACAAGGTAAAGGTTTGCGCGAATCCCTTCTGGAAGCGTGCCCCGTGCGTCTGCGTCCGATCCTGATGACCTCACTTGCCACGATCGCAGCAGCAGTTCCGCCTGCCATGGCGCTCGGCCCCGGCGCAGAGGTGCTGCGTCCCATGGCAACCGCCGTCATCGGCGGCGTCATTGTCTCGACGGTATTTACCCTCTTCGTTGTTCCCTGCGTGTACAGCATTTTTCACAAGACGAAAATGACCAAACCCAGTTAAACGCCTGAAAATCCAGCAGAATTCTTATGGCTTGATCTTACAGAAGTGCCTCTTTTGAAATTAGGATGGATAAAATACTGAATACCCCACTCAAGTTCTCAAAGAACCGGAATTTCAAAGAACCAAGACGAACTAGACGGAATCTTCTTATCGGCCGGAGGCGGGCTGCTTTTCAGAGTTGAGCTGTTTGGAAGGATTGATCTGCTCGGGCGGGACGAATTTGTAGATGACCTCATTATCTTTAACCAGACCCATCTTCTCGCGGGCGACCTTTTCAAAATAATCCGGGTCTTCCATGAGCAACCGCTTCTCTTCTCGCAGAGAAGCGTTCTTTTTGGTCAATTCCCGGATCTGATGCTCGTAATCCGCGTTGCGCTGCTTTAAGTCCTGCATCTGCGTGTAGGACGGCAGGAAAAACGCGATGATGACGATGATGCCTGTGAAGAGCCAGAGGGGATTTCTCAACATATTTTGAACCTAGGGAACACATGAGCACAAGTCACAAGAGCACATGAGGATCACAAGTTACTTGTGTTCTTCCTGTGCGCTTGTGCACCTGTGTTCTTGTGCTCTAGTATATCTTTCCCCACTTCGTTCCTGCGTAAACGGCCTTCTTCCCTAATTCCTCTTCGATACGAAGAAGCTCGTTATACTTGGCCAAACGGTCGGTACGGGACAACGAACCGGTCTTGATCTGCCCGACGCCGGTGGCAACGGCCAAATGCGCGATGGTGGTGTCTTCGGTCTCTCCGGAACGGTGAGACATAATGGATGTGTATTTATTCTTTTTGGCCAGACTGATCGAATCCAAAGTTTCCGACAAAGAGCCGATCTGATTGACCTTAATTAATATCGAATTGGCGATCTTGCGCTCAATGCCCATCTTCAGACGCTTGACGTTGGTAACAAAAAGATCATCGCCGACCAACTGGGTCTTTTTACCTAAACGATCGGTCAGCACTTTCCAGCCGTCCCAATCATCTTCATAAAGTCCGTCTTCGATGGAGACAACCGGATATTTGCTCACCATGCGGGCATAGGCTTCGATCAATTCACCGGAGGATATCTCTTTGCCGTTATAATTATATTTTCCGTCCTTATAGAAAGAAGACGCCGCGGCATCAAGCGCGATGAAAATCTCTTTACCCGGCTTGTAACCCGCTTTTTCGATGGCCTGGATGATCACTTCCAGACCTTCTTCATTGCTTCCTAAATTAGGGGCAAAACCGCCTTCATCTCCAACAGATGTGGCTAAATGACGGTCATGCAAAATGCCCTTTAACGTGTGGAACACTTCGCAGGCCATCTGCATCGCCTTGGTGAATGTCGGCGCGCCGATGGGCATGATCATGAATTCCTGAACATCCAGGTTGTTATCGGCATGCATCCCTCCATTGATGATATTCATAAGAGGAACCGGAAGGATATTGGCCTGGGTCCCCCCAATATAACGGTAGAGC
>CAZLRE010000116.1:0-6172 GCA_964561885.1 uncultured Planctomycetales bacterium
ACCCTTGATCGTTCGGATTGCCCATGCCCCGGCAGGTCTATCTGGACAACCGTATATTGACCGCAAAAGAATTCTTGCTGCGCCTCCCACCACCCGGCGTTGCCAAGCCATCCGTGCACAAAAACAAGCGCGGTCTGACCTTTTCCGCAAGTCAGATAATGAATATTGATCTTGTCTGAAGACATTACGAATTTACTCACCATCTGCGCCGCTTTCCACGGCCTCTTCTCTTTGAGATTTAAGGTCCGCAGGCAGGCACAAGACATCGAACGCTGCCGACACAGGCACATCCGCGAGGATGATCACCGAGACCAGCGGCAATCCCAGCCAATACCAGAGGGGCTCTATTTGTTGTTTATTGGTCAGGATATCCCCGAAGGCCTCAAAATCCGCTCGAAGCCCGGCAAACGGCGGCGGATTCTTGGTCATTGCCCGGGCGCCGATAGTCCCGCAGCCGGAAAAAAAAACGAGACAATAAACAGCAGTCGTCAATATAAGGTGTTTTGAATACATAGAAGTCGCAACTTTCTTTAGAACTCGGGTTCCCCAGAATCCCAGCGGCCCAGCCCCCAACTTCCTACCGGGTTCCTGGTGACTGGCGCACCCAGCTACCAGCATCCTATTGATTTAAATCTCCGAATGCTTCACGCCGCTTTGGCGACCGGCGCCGTGGCTTTTTCAACCATTGCGCGGGCCTGGCGGATCATTCCGATCTCCTTCTTTTTATTCATCATGAAAAGGATCGCGCCAATGATCAAAATCCATCCGGATTTGTGGAACATGAGCCAGATAACTCCCACGACAATATAAATGATCTCGGGGACCGTCGAAGGCACCGGCACCCAGTACATGGTCCTGGTGGTGTGGTTGTTGACAGCGATCGCCTCGAACTCACCCTTCATGATGCCCGCCGCGGTCACCACATCGCCGTTGGCAATGTTGATGGCGACCGGCATATGGACCGGCCGGTTATCAATGCGGAAATTCATCTTCTCGGTCTTGACCGTTTCAGATGATGTTGTCGTTGAACCGTATGTCGCCGGCCCTTGCGGGACCGAAACTGTAGTATTAACCGTAATGCTTGAATCAAGCCTTACCCCGCTGACAACACCCGACAATGTTGTGATCTGACCCATAAAACTTCCTTTCTGATTGCCTCTACCTTCCCCCGGAGTGAAGAGGTCTATGTCTACGCCGAACTTTTCTGACTCAATATCTCTTTGATGTCCTGTTCCTGCTTTTCGGTATATCGGTTTTTACTTGTCCCGGGCAGTCGGCCGAAAAGACACAACAAATACCAGATCACAAAATTAATACAAGCCAGGACCGGTCTGATCCTTTCAAACAACTCTCTTCCTTCGGTTACGTTCATAAAAAGCCGTATTGCGATCATCTCAAGAAGAGCTAAGATCACGACAGTTGGAATCAGCCAGCAGAACCCCCAGAGTAGCCGCTTGCCCAGAGGCCGCGTGATGCGATCGCCCTTGAGGATTTTCTCGGTCATCTTTTTCATCTCTTTTTGAGACGGAAAATAGATGATATCCAACCGTTGGAAAATAAGATAGGCGATGACCGCAATGAAGAACCCGCCGACCCACGCACCCGGGGGCAGGTCACCCGGCCCCATACCGCTGTGCATCCCTTTGCCCGCGCATACCGCGACACCGAAAACAAACGCAAAAATAATGCGTAAGATCCCGCGGATCACACGATAAACCGTGAACTGGGATATCTTGTGTTCAAACTGCATTCCCGGAAAGAAAGCGCAAACGCCCAGGATAAACGCAAGCAAATATCCCCATTCCATGAGTTTCAAGGCGGTAAAGATCGCGACCACAACAATAGGAACGACCATAATGGTCACGCCCAGGACCGGATAGACCATCCAGATAAACGGCGCGACAAGAAGAAGAGTAAAGGCAACAGCCGGGACTTCTGTTTTTCTCTCCACGCCACCTGAGGCCATTTTCCCCAGATCGTCGTGCAACTGCTTTTGCGCCTGACCGCGCTCATATTCCGCCCGGTCCATGCCGTGATGGAATTGATTTCCCCTATACCCTGATTCGTAATCGTTTTCGCCCATCGAGCCTCCATTGGATCAACCTTCGCGTGTCACTTGATCCCTTCTCTAAAAATTATTCGAACGATTCCTCTTCAGATCGGGCCGCTTTAAGCTCTGTGACCAGAAGCCGCACGGGAGTTTCTCCGGTATTGACCGCCCAATGTGTTTCGGCATTGATCCAGATGACGTCTCCCACCTTGAGCGTGGCATCGGTAACACTGCCGTCACTTTTTGTGATCTGCAGATTGCCTGCCTCAAGGACATAAACAAAATGGTCCGGGTGGGAATGTTCCGCGATCTTTTCACCTGGCTGAAACGTCACCTGCATGACCCTGACCCGGTCGTTCTCATAGACCAGCTTATACATCTCCGGGGCAGCTTCCAGCGGGTCGGCCGCAAACGAAACACGCGCGGTCAAAACCATGACCGCCAACAGCATAAAAACCACAGAAAGAATTGTTCTCTTCATTTGTCTATTCTCCGTTTACTTTGGTGTTGTTTATAATGCTGTGGACGTGTTATGGTCTGCGCCCGGATCAACGCACCCACTCATAACCCAGATACACACGGTTATTGAACACCCGGCCTAGCTGGTAAGTGATCACCGCTTTCATTCCCGGCTTGGGATCAGGCTCGCCTTGTTTGCGGGTCAGCAAGATCGGCTTGTCTGTGTCGACTTTGAACCGCAAGTTCTCGTTGACCTTTTCTTCTTTGCCCTTCAACTTAAAGTCTTTGTACACACTACTGTCCACGAAAATACCTTCAACGGTATACTTAGGCGACCCCGGCGCCGGCCCCCATAAGAAAACCAACACAATAAAAATGACCGCGATCACGGCCAAAACGAGTATAAGCTCTTTATTCATTTTGATTCTCCTTTTTATATTTGATCATTGATCAATCTTCGTCGTACGGGTCTGCCATTTTCTTGAGGACAACCGAGATGATTTGCGGGTCAACATCCGCGGCAAGCAAAAGCGACTCGGCCCTCCTAAGATCACCCGAATCCGCGGCCGACATGAATTCCTCAAGCCTGTCGATGCGGGCGAGTTTCTCCAGAACAAGCGTCCCTTCAAAATCATCTTGGTTCATTTATTCCTTGATCTCCGGTTCAACCAGCCGCGCCAGAAGGGTCAATGATTCCTGCCAGCCCAGATAGCACATCTCCGCTGGAATGACGGCCGGGATCCCCTCCTGCACGATCGACAATTCCGTACCGCAGACAACTTTCTTGAGATCGATCGTGACATTGATCTCACCGGGCAGGTTGGGATCATCGAATGTGTCGGTGTAGCGCAGACGTTTGCCGTGAGTCAATTCAATATACTTTCCGCCGAAAGAATGACTCTGTCCTGTGGTGAAATTGGTAAACGACATTTTGTATGTGCCGCCCTCCTTGACGTCCATATGATGGACCTTGCAGGTAAAACCGTCAGGGGCGATCCATTTGGCGATGGCATCCGGATCAAGAAAAGCGCGGTAAAGTTTTTCCGGAGTTGTTTTTAAAACACGGTGAAGACGGACGGTATTGGCTGCCAAGTCATTTCCTTTCGATCACACTATGGCGCGGCTTGGGCCTGAATAGGCTCTTTCTTGCCTTCTTTATTGACGTTCACAAAAACAATGTTGGTCTCAAAAAGCAATTCATCCTTTTGCGACGGATCTTTGGCGTTAAAGACCTTGATGTCATAGCTCAGCGAAGTCGTGCCCAGCCTGCCCTGCACCACATCAAAACATAGGATGTAGCCCACCTTGATCGGTTTGCGAAAGACCACGTTATCGAGACTGATGGTCACAAATCGATTGCCCGGATGGTCAAGGCTCGCGGTGATGTAGGCGCATTCATCGATCCACTTCAATAGATAACCGCCAAAGAGCACCCCCTGCTCGTTCATGAATTCCGGCAAGACCAGTTTATAATGTTTCATATTGGTTCCTTATTTTAACTACTTCAAATGTTTTTGCGGAATCGCGTGAAGCATATACGCCGCACCGAATCCGGCACAGGCGAGCAGAATGACCATGAAAAAGCTTCCGTCAATGGCCGGCGGCAGCATGTTGACGTCCCGGATGACCATGACCTTGCCGCTGTCGGTCACGATGGACTCCAGGACCTTTTTCCACGGCCATATCTTGTTCAACGACCCGATGACGAACCCGGTCAGGATCGCGATCGTCATATCGTGATAACGACGAAAGAGCCATTCCAGAACGCGCACGAACGACAGGATCCCAACGACAATCCCGCTGACAAAAATAATGATCGTCAATATCTTACGCTCATGAATAGCATTGAGCATGAACTGGTATTTTCCTAGCAGAAGAAGAATGAAAGCGCCTGAAATGCCCGGAAGGATCATGGCACAGATCGCCAAAGCACCGCTCAAGAAAATGAACCACCATGTCTCCGGGGTCTTGACCGGAACAAGCTGCACAAAATAAAACGTCCCAATGCTTGATAAAACAAGCGCTGTCAATTTAACAGAGTCCCACTTCTTCATGACTTTGGCGATAATGGGGACTGTGGCCAGAATAAGCCCAAAGAAAAACGCGTTCAAATACATCGGATAATGAACCATGAGCCAACTGACAACCTTGGAGAACAGCAGGATGGCGCAGGCAATTCCGAAAAGAAGCGCTCCCAAAAACCGCCAGGCCACCGAACGCGAAGCCTCCTTGAATTTTCCCTGCAGAAGATATTTGATGAATTCCATGTCGAACGACCGGATGGCCTTGATCAAATCTTCATAGATCTCCAGCATAAAAGCGATGGTCCCGCCGGAAATCCCCGGGATAACATCCGCTATGCCCATGCAGAAACCTTTCAGCGAAAGCTTCATGAAATCCAGCGGCGTGCGGTTCGTGTCGACCGGATGATGAAATTGTTCTTTGGATGTGTGTTTGATGGCTACTTCCCTCCTTTAACCTGACTATTGAATGATAATACGAATAAATCCTGAGAATTTAAATATCTCGTTTGATGCACTGACTTGCCTCTGTCCAGACTCTTTACCCTCCAGCCACCGATCCCACAACGAGAAACGGCTCTTTTCCTGAGGCGACTGCGGCGGGCAAAGCAGTGTCCGGAGATTCCAGGGAAAGGTCCTGTCCGCAGGCAAAAAAACGCAAATACGGACGCCGCCGCTGGGTGGCGTGATCGCGCACTGTGCCGGCCAGCATCGGATATCGGCGCTCGAGCGCATCAAGGACAGTCCGCTGGGTGACCGCGCCTGTGACCTCAAGGATGAGCTCACTGTCTTTGACCGCGGCCAGTGTCCGCAGATGGGATGGAAGGACGACACGGATCATTTGATCGTTGAGACCTCAACCGAACACACCGAAGGAAGATCATGCACGATGACTTCCCAATGGTCGCCGCCGTCGGTGGAAACATACACCTGTCCGCCGGTGGTGCCGAAATAGACACCGCAGGAATCCAGGGTATCGACCGCCATGGCGTCGCGCAGAATATTCACATAACAATCTTTCTGCGGAAGACCGTTGGTGAGCGCTTCCCACTCATTGCCGCCCGTGCGACTGCGGTACACGCGCAGTTTTCCTTCCGGCGGATAGTGCTCGCCGTCGCTTTTGATGGGAACAACATAGATCGTTTCCGGCTGGTGGGCATGCACTTCAATGGGAAACCCGAAATCAGACGGAAGATTGCCGCTGACCTCGCGCCATGAACCGCCGGCATCGTCGCTGCGCATGACATCCCAATGTTTCTGCATATAAAGCGTATTCGGCTTGGAAGGATGCATCGCGATGCGATGAACGCAATGCCCGACCTCGGCGTTGGGGTCTGGAATATACTGGGACTTCAAGCCTTGATTGATGGCCTTCCACGTTTTGCCGTGATCATCTGAACGAAAAGCCCCGGCGGCGGAAATGGCCACATACATCCGGCCCGGATTCTTTTCATCGAGGATAATGGTGTGGGCCCCCATGCCGCCCGCGCCCGGTGTCCACAACGGTCCGGTGCCGTGCCCTCGCAGGCCGGTCAACTCATTCCAACTTTTGCCGCCGTTCTTGCTGATAAAGATCGCGGCATCTTCCACACCGGCATAAACCGTATCCGGGTCATTCAAGGACGGCTCAAGGTGCCACACC
>CAZLRE010000117.1:0-4521 GCA_964561885.1 uncultured Planctomycetales bacterium
GAAAGTGAAAGACCTTTTTAATCGCCAAAAAAAACAATTATAAACAGGTCGCCATCCCAGAGGGAAGCATAAGGTAATCACTGGATGCCCAGAAAACACCGAGAAGAAAGTTCGTCGGATAGACCCATCAAATTTAAAAGCCCAGTAATTCTACCCTATATTGTTTTAGCCGCTGCGTGCATTGGCGTGTTGTTTCCCTTGCTGAGCGCCAGAGGATGGCCTCAGACGCATGAGGGCGCGAGATATATTATTCTGCTTCACGAGTTCCGGGAAGCTTTTCTGAGCGGGAATTTTTATCCTCGCTGGATACCAAATCTATGCGGAGGGTATGGTTATCCAACGTTTGTTTTTTATCAACCGGGGTTCTTTTTTACAGCGTTACCGTTTACATTTTTACCCGGTTACCCTCTGGCTTCTATTTATGCTCATACGTTTATCCTGCTATTTGCGGGGGCGGTGGGCGTGTTTAAGCTCTCAAATTTTTTAAACAAGAACACATTGGCCTCAATTTTAACAGTGCTAATGTTTTTGTTGACGCCGTATATTTATTCGAATCTATATGTGCGCGGTGATTTAAGCGAGCTAATGGCAATGCTTGTTTCCCCCTGGCCAATCTATTTTATGCTGCGGCTCCAAAATGTAATCGCGGCAAAGACGCGCGCCGCGGGGTATTTTGCCGGTCTTGTTCTTTCCTTATGCGTTCTGATAGTGTCTCATCCCGCGACCACGCTATTTTTTGTTCCGGTGCTTATGGCGATGCTAATCGCATCTTCCTGGGAACAAAAAGAGAACAAGGCGCTTTTTGTTGCTATGAGCATAGCGGGAATCATTCTAGCATTCATCTTAACCGGCGTTTATTGGTTGCCGTTGTTTATGATGAAGCAATATGCATCGTATGAGTCCGCAATATCCAATCTTTATTCACCGGAAAGACATTTCGTGGCAATCGGCAAATTTTTTTCCAGAGATTGGGGATTTGGACCGTCAAATGCAGGGGCTTCCAGAGATGAAATGTCATTCGCATTAGGATTGCCGCACTTTATTTTGGCGACCCTAGGAATACTTTTTTCAAGAAAAAGGTCAAGCACAGCGATTTATTGCATCTATTTAGGCCTGATCCTACTCATGACATCTTGGGCTTTGGGAATATGGCAGCACTTAGAGTTATTAAGATTTGTCCAGTTTCCGTGGCGCATTCTATCGGTGACCGCAGTCTTGCAAGCGATATGCATAGCAGGATTGGGCGTGTATTTTCGTGGCGTCAAATCCATTTTTTTATTAGCGTGTCTTTTTTTCTCCATTTTCTGGTATGCGCCTCAATTCAAGATTCAGGATACTAAGCTAGATGCTTCACAGGAACTGGAAACTTATCTCGTGAATAGGGAACGTAAATTTTATACAATGACTCAAACAAATGAGTATTTGCCGCGAACGGTGAAAACGTTGGAATTCTACCCGAGAGGGGATCAGGATTTTATTGTTTGTGAAAGAGGTTGTCGGGCCAAACGACTTGATTCGAACGATTATCGCTTATTTTATGAAATTGAATCGGATTCTTCATCCGTTATTCGCATCAATCAGTTTTATTTTCCCGGGTGGGTGGTGAAGGTCGATGGAGAACGTATTTCAGATGACATTTTAAAGGAAGGCTTGACTCCTAATGGGCTTATGACGGTTACTTTGAATGAGGGGAACCACAAGGTGGAGACGTATTACAAGCTAGGCTTAGTATGAAATTTAGAAACTACATACTCCTATTGTTTATGTTCTGCTTGGCGACGCTAATCAGCTCAGGATTGTCCAAGGATAGCGATGACGAGATGATCTATACCGCTTTGGCGTCCAAGATATCCTCCAAAGGATTCTCTGAATATAATCTGCGCGATCTCTCAATTCGCAATGTCGCTGGTTATTGGAAAATCGAAAGCCAGGAAAACGGCAATCTTTTGCCGTCTCTTACAAGGACTGGAGCTGCCTACTATGACACGGCCCTGTTTTTTAACCCGCCCCTGTGGCCGGCGCTCCTGGCTGCTACGCATAAGCTCACAGATTGGGATAAAGACTATTTTTTGTCGATGAGGCGCGGCCTTGTATGGAAACTCGATGTTAGAGTGTTGTATTCAAGCATTCCAAATACGCTTCTTGCCGTATTGTTTCTTGCTGGAACGTTTATCCTTGCAAGGAGGTACTTGGAAAATGAGGTCTATGCTTATTTGGCCATGGGGTTGTGCTTGGTGAGCCCTGTTTTCCTTGTGTGTACATTTAAAGTATGGTCGGACTTATTAGCAGCGACGCTGATTCTCTGGAGTTTTATTCTGTATAGAAAAAATTCAGGGTATCTTGCGGTTATCTTTGCCGGGGTTCTTTTTGGATTGGCGGTCTTAACGAGGACGACGAGCTGGTTTGCTGCCGTAATATTTATTCAGCGCGACTGGAAACGTAGTCTCGGATTCTTTGTGAGTGTGGCAGCTATTTCTTCGCCTTGGTATTGGGCGATGTACCGTACTTATGGTAATCCATTGTATTATCCACAGATAGACACACAAACCCAAAATTCCATGCAATGGTTTGCAGGGCTGAGCCGCGACTGGTATAGATTTACTATTAATCTGCTGTTTCTATCGCCTTTTTTTATTTTCTGTTTTGCGGCGGTACGTAGAAGCACCGGTGTGCTTTGGTTGTGGGCTAGTGCATTTATAGTCATACTTTCAATTCTAGTAATGACCGATAGGCCGCTTGCCGTGGAGGATAGATATCTGTTGCCTGTCTATCCGGCGCTGGCAGTCTTGGCGAGTCATGGTATTGGCGTGCTTAGAAAGCGTCTTGGGGTGCCCCTAACGGCCTTAATGGTTGTTTGTGGAATGGCGTGGTCCCTTAAAATAGGCATTCCTTTGATCGCCTCCAGAGAAAGCCTTCGTTTCGTGGGATTTTAAATGATCAAACGTATTTCATCTCTCAGTATTGTATTCTTGCTGATCGTCAGCTCGTCGTCCTTTGCGGCCCCGCGTATGGCGCCAAAGTCATTCTTTGGCGACTATGAACCGCTAAAGATTCGCGCGTAAACCGGACGCCGTCCCAGAGGGAAGCATAAGGAGGTAACCGTGTATAAACAACAAAACATTATTCAGGTGTTATCATAGTGATATCTGTACGTGGGATGCTTTTTTTAATATAATACCGAGCTATGGCACAAACCGAAAAAGAACTCCAAAAGAACATCGTTGATTCGCATAAGGGCTATTACAAAGACGTGGATGGTCCTATAGGTGGTTGGGATCGATTCCTCTGGGTATTTGAAACCTTCTTTAAAACTTCCCATCATTTAAAGATTTTGGAAATAGGCTGCGGGGAAGGATCTTTATTAAAATTGCTGCAACCCAAGAATCAGGTCATTGGTGTGGATATATCCGAATCGGGGGTGGTGAAGACAAGGTCCAAGGGAATTGAATGTCACCATATGGACGCCAGCAATGAGTCTATGCCATTTACGGATGGCTATTTCGATGTTGTTATTACGTTGGAAACCATTGAGCATGTCGAAAACCCGCACAGAATGCTTTGGAATATTAAGAAAGTACTGAAACAAGATGGCACGCTCTTAATTAGCATTCCGGGCGAAAAGGTTTATCACCCGTTTATTTATCCGGGCCTATTCTCGAAAAAGGCGTTCTCTGAATTCCTTAAGTCTAATGGGTATCCTATTCAAAAGGTTGAGGGCTGGGGCCAAGCGCCGATAATGGCGCATTGGATGCATGAGATTCAAATATCGGGCAAGCCCAATAAACTCGCCGATATTATTTATTACATTGGTCGCAAAAGAAATTTACTGATGAGAAAAAGATTAGGCACTCCATTGAGCAGGGCGTACTGTCTTAATTTTCTTTGCAAAAATGATAAAACGGTTATATCTCTAGTCGAGCAAGTTGCCGGCAAAACCACACCCTTAAGATAAGTAAACCGAACGCCGTCCCTAATCCCATAGACAATTAAACGCCCCTACCGTAATATACTCAAAATATGACTAAACGCACCTCGCTTATTATCATTTTATTTTTACTGATAGCCAATCCGTTATCCTACGCAGCCCCACGTACGACACCCAAGGCATTCTTTGGTGACTACGAACCTCTAAAGATTCGCGGGAGTCATCGTGCGATTGCGAAATATGACGCCGCTTATGTTCAGCTCATCCCCGACGATCCGTACTATTCCACCAAAGGACACGTTTGGCCCGGTTATTCGCAGCTAGAAGACCTGTGGGGTCTCAAACTATTTGATATGGAGAACGCCTGGGATTTCACGTTAGGGGCGGGGATTATAATTGCTGTTATTGATAGCGGTGTCTATTTGAATCACATTGATCTTCTCGGAAATCTTGTTGCCGGTTGGGATTTTGTTGATGAAGATTCTGATCCTTCAGATTTGGATGGCCACGGAACACATGTCGCAGGAACGATTGCAGCCGTTGGGAATAACAGCACCGGAATTGTAGGCGTGGCACCCGAGGCCGATATTATGCCG
>CAZLRE010000117.1:4531-6120 GCA_964561885.1 uncultured Planctomycetales bacterium
ATTAGACGCAAATGGCAAGGGTTATTGGAGCGATGTGGCGCTCGGCGTGCGTTACGCGGCCGATCATGGCGCCGATGTGATTAACCTGTCTCTGGGTCAATCCGCATCATCCATGTTGGCGTCAGACTTGGCGCTCATCACGGACGCGATCGCCTATGCTCGTAGTTTAGGAGTTATTCCGGTTGTTGCAGCAGGGAATGAAGGTAGCGATATCGCCAATGCTGTGCCTGCTAAATTTGATAACGTTATCTCGGTGGGAGCTCTACGCCATCAATATGACATTTACCGTGGTAGTGGCCCGCTAAGTAGAGCCAACTTCTCCAATGTAGGAGAAGAGCTGGATTTTATGGCTCCGGGTGTTGATATTTTATCGTTAGCAGTCAGCGGAACGATCTATTCGGGCTTCCATGTATTCAGTGACAACGGTTTTTATTATGCGGGTTCAGACGGAACATCCATGGCTGCACCTATGGTGAGCGGTGTGGTGGCCCTGCTTTTGGCACAGGATCCCATGCAGTCATTCGACGATATTTATCGCCGTCTAAAGTATTCGGTCACAGATATGGGAGCTGTGGGGTTTGATAACAGTTACGGATATGGCCTGGTGAATCCCGTGACCGCACTGTCACATGATTACTATGACGATGGACGAATCAAAAAGGTGATAAACCCCGATACATCGAGAATCGAATATACTTATTGGGATCCCTCCGGTATTTTAAAAAATACCGTACAATACGACTCCAATAATCATGAGACTGAATTTACTCAGCACCGCGAGGATGGCGGCATATTTTATTCGCTATTTAGCCAATATAATGAGTTAGGGTTGATGACCGGCAAATCCGCACTCTTGGTCGTGAACGCAGATTTAAACTTAAATATTTCTTACATTGACGATATTTTGATCGAGGAAGCGCCGCCCCTCACTATAGTTCACGTCCGCATGAGCGACGGATCCAACGGAGAGCAAATTGATGCTTTGGGCGGATCGGGCGAGTTGACTCCCCAAGAGATCTTCCAGAAGTATATAGGGCTTTATCTTAGCGCCGATGGCGATAGCGATCTTGATGTGGATGCCGATGACTACACTATCTGGCGGTCGCACTATGGCGAAACAGGGGAATATGCACCCGGAGATTACAACGGTGACGGCTCCGTGGACGCAGCAGATTATACAGTTTGGCGCAATCTTTTAGGCAATAACGCAGATCCCGTACCGGGCGACAGCGACGATGACGGAGATGCTGATGGTCACGATTTTCTCATATGGCAAAGGGAATTCGGAAATCACGCAGAACCTGCGCCTGCCGTGGCCGTTGTTAGTGAAACCCAAGTATTTGGTGGCGAGGGGTATTTTGATGCCCAAGCGGCCTTGAATGCCCAGCCTGAGGCACAGTTTTCCAGGCTGAGCCCAGTTACTGAGCATAGCTCAAAAGAACCAAGCTCCCCGTAAGTACAATTTAAGCGTTATTAAGCAATTCTTTCAACCTATAAAATATGATTATTTATCAAATTATATTTGACAAATAGTAAAATAAGAGCCATACTTCTTTATGAAGAAACGGATAAACCCTCACCAGGAGCTT
>CAZLRE010000118.1:0-3701 GCA_964561885.1 uncultured Planctomycetales bacterium
AGCGCCGGAACGCATCTCCCCGTGAAGCTAAAGACTGTTCCTCGGCCAAAGGCACGCCGCTGACATTCAGAAGAAAATGCAGCATAAGTAAAGGCGAGATGGCCGACACCCAGCCCCACGGCGCATCCAGGGCCATCAGAAAATATCCGACCCAGATGAGCCACTCAAAGAAATAATTCGGATGGCGGGAGTAATTCCAAAGGCCGGCCTCACAAACTTTCCCCTTGTTATTGGGATCATCTTTAAAAGCCTTAAGCTGCGCATCGGAGATTGCCTCGCCGATAAATCCTGCCGCCCACACCGCGATGCCCACCCACTCAATGGCCGCGATACGACCGCTCGATGAAAAACACATCAAAAGAAACGGGACCGCCAGGACAATATCCAGCAAAGCCTGGAACTGAAAAAAGAAAAAGAATTTCCAATTGGCCCCTGCACCGAAGGAAGCCCTGATCTTCTGATAACGTTTATCCTCTGTTTCCGTCAATAACCGGCGCAGCAACATGCCGCCTAAACGGACACCCCAAAGGACCACAAGTATCGCGACGATCATTTTGCGGGTGTCATTCCCTTGGCCGAAGGCAGAATACAGGACAGCCAGCAGGATCAAACCCAAGACCCAACCCAGATCCACCCAGCCGGCGTTGCGGCGCACAACGGCAACGATCCACAGGAGCGTCATCATCACACAGACGATCACACAACCGGCCTTAACTGTGAACCACATGTATTCATTCATGATAAGAGATCTCTAATCGCGCAGAAGGACCTTGCTGAAACTGTCACCCGGCCGCCACCGGGACAATCTCAGAAAAACATAAAAGCATGTGGCAATGCTCCCTAAAAGCACAAAAGCAATGATCCAAGAGAGCGAACGCAGCGCATTGGCCTCGCGATAAATGACCCAGGCCGAAAGGACCGCGATGTTGAAATAAAAATCCACCAGCGTGGTGCGAAACCACGGCTCATTGACAACAGCGTCGGGCAACTGGAACATGTTGCTCTGAAGAGATGTTATGATGACCAGGATCACCATGCCTAACGACAGGGCCAGAAAGAATAACTTTGAATACAAAATAACGGTTGGTTTAGCTGGTGTCATGACCCCTCCTTTGATATCACCTCGGGCACGCTTAACGCCATGTCGGCCTCTTCAAGCGCGGCCAGCTGTTCGACTTGCGATTCTTCATCAGGCGCGATAAAACCGAGGATCTTGCGCTTTAATGTCGGATCGAACGGCTTTGACCCTATCCAGACCGAAAAAAGGGCGCGCCCGAATTTATCTCCGGAGACAACACCGACCAATTTTCCGTTGTGGGCGAATTGCGTTCCCACACCCGGCAAATATGTCAGAGAAAAGCGGTCGTGGGGTTTAAGGTCCACAAAATACTTGCCCATGAGCGCGATCTCCTCTTTAAGTTCGGAGAATTCTTCCCGGGTAACGTTACGTTTCATATGGGTGATGGTGTAATCAGTAAGGCTTTTGGCTGGTATGGCAACATGATACTCAACTTCAAGGTACTTGGGCACATCGTTTAGCAAGTCGTCTTTGGAAACATCCGGCGTGGTATAGAAACCGGCGTCAAAGGCCTTCATGAACAAAACGCGTTTATACCCCTTCCCCTGCAATTCAAATGAATATCCCTCTTTTTCGACCACGGCAGGAAATTCACGCACTTTAGCGTTCACATCGCCGGCTGAGATCATAACAACGGCAACCAAACAGAACAAACTTAGGATTTTCTTTAAGTGATCAGATCGCACAACGCCTCCTTGTTACAATGAGAGTTTGACTCAATCGGTCATTGGAGTCAACCATTCTAAAGCACGCACATATCATGTATAGATAATACATGCTCTGGAGTTCTTTATAAATTTACGCATCATATTTAATTGGAATTACTTATAGATAATCGGAAGCGATCTAAAATTAACTTTTTAAGTATGGGGTCACAACTTTATTGATTTTAACCAGGCTGTATTATTCTTGTACCACAGAACCGTACGTTGGATGCCCTCTTGCAGATCAACGCTGGGCTGCCATCCGAGGATCTTTTTTGCTTTGGAAATATCCGCCCACGTCGCCTTAATATCCGCCTTAGGGAATGCGAATTTCTTTCTCTTGGACGTTTTGCCCAGATTCGATTCGATGAGTTTAATGACATGATTGAGCGTGTACGGTTTGGCGCCGCCGCCCAAATTGATCACTTCAAACCCCACCTTTTTAAGAGCCTTGATCGTGCCTTTGGCAATATCATCCACATAGGTAAAATCGCGCGCCTGCAGACCGTCGCCAAAAACATCAATGGGCGTGCCTTCATCGATCCATTTGATAAAACGGAACACGCTCATGTCCGGACGGCCGGCCGGGCCATACACGGTAAAATAACGCACGATCGTGGTATCGATACCGTAATGAAAGTGATACGTGTACGCGGTCATCTCGGCCGCTTTCTTGCTGGCCGCGTACGGAGAAATAGGAGTGTTGACCGGCAGATCTTCGCGAAACGGCATTTTCTGCCCGGCATACAAGGATGATGTCGAGGCCAGGACAAACTTCTTGATGCCGCGCTCACGGCAGTACTCCAAAAGATTGAGCGTGCCCAGCGTATTGGTGGTGTAGTACACGTGCGGGTCGATCAGGCTGTAACGCACACCGGCCCGGGCGGCAAGATTGATGACGGCATCAAATTTCTTTCGCGACAAGGCCCGGTTTAAGGCCTTCGCATCTTCGATATCAATCTTGTAGAAAGAGAAGTTATGATGTGCGTTCAAAGCCCCCAGACGGTGCTTCTTTAAACGCACATCATAATAATCGTTCATGTTGTCAATGCCGACAACTTTATGTCCGTCTCGCAGAAGAAGCTCAGCGGTCTTGGCGCCGATAAACCCGGCGGCCCCTGTCACCAAGATTGTGCTCATCGATTGGCCCTTTCCTGTAGAGCACCTGCCTGAATATTACCCGTGTGAAAACTCTCTTGTTGTTGCCGTCGAAAATGGGTTATACTATGGTGTCCCATAGATCCCGAACTTGGAGGCTTTTATGAAACACCTTTGTCTGACTTTGCTTGCCCTTTCCCTGTGCATCCTGCCGGCCCTGGCCGATGACACGGCTACCGAAGAAACAGCCGAAAGCATGACCGAGACACTGGAAAATTCTACAACCGAAACTCCGGAAAATGAAGAAAAAACAGTTCTCGACGACCAACAAGCCGATCAAACTGAAGATAAAGAAACGCGCCCCAGAAACAAATGGGATTTCTCCGACCGCCCCAAAGAAAAGAAAGACAAGAAAGCCAAAGAAGACACATACAAAGACGCTGATAATGATAAAGGTAATAAATTCAGCAGGCCTAAAATCCTCAACGACACCGACACCACTTGGAAATCACCGACGTCCGGTAAGATCCGGCGAAGTACATACTCAAAATAGGGATCTCTGTCATTCGAACAAACGGTTCTCTGGGACTTTAAAGCGTTACAACCACCAAACCGCCTTTTACCATTTCAACGGATTAAAGGACCTGATCGCGCTCAAGAGCATATCCAGCTTCAATATAGGTAAGATGCTGGAGTATCCATCCGTCCATACCGGGTAACGGCTCATACGTCCGGGCACAACCTGCTTCCACCCTTTATCCTCAACCAAATGTTTGTACTTCGCTTGATCCCATGTCATGACCACCCAGATCGACCTTAAA
>CAZLRE010000118.1:3711-6057 GCA_964561885.1 uncultured Planctomycetales bacterium
ACCTTAAATTAAATCCCCCGTCGGGAACGTCCTTGGAGGCGATATACGCTCCAAGAGCTTCGGCAACACGGGCCAAAACCGGCTCAAGGCCCAGATAACGGTTGGTGGCATGAAACACGATCATCCCGCCTTCAGTTAACCGAGCGCGGTATTTCTCAACAACATCCTTATTGATCAAATGCACCGGAATGGAATCCCCGCCGAAGGCATCCACAATAATGGCGTCGTACATCTTACCGGCATTCTTTTCCAGAGAAATGCGGGCATCCCCGAAGATGTACTGATTGCTGGATGCCGAGATATCCATATAAGTGTAATATTTCTTGGCGATCTTATAGACGTCAGGATCCAGTTCATAGAAATCAAACGATTGCGCCGGATTTCCGTAGGCCGCCAATGTTCCCGCCCCGAGCCCGATGAGCGCCACATGCTTGAACGTCTGCTGGTTCTCGATCATGATCTCTCCGACGGCAGAAAGTGGGCTGTAATACCCCAGCGGTATCTTCTTGTATTCACCCTCCAGCAATTGAACGCCGTGAAGCGTCGTCCCGTGAAGGAACGTGCGCATCTGCGTGCCGTCGTAAACCTCATAGATTCCGTAATAATTACGCATCTTATAAAGGAACTCATGACGCTTATAAAAAGCCTCCAGATTGGACGAGGCGCAGGCGATGATGGCAATGCTCACAGCTAATCCCCACCGTGAGCGCGCCAGTTCCGATGTAATAAACCACACCGACGCCAACAACACCGCCATTCCTATGATGCTGTATTGGGTAAATACCTTGGGCCAGACCACCAGAAGGACCGCCCATCCTGCCATGGCCGCGGCAGTAGTCAAGCCTTCTTTCCCCGCCCGGCGGTCAAGGATCCTCACCGAGGCAATGAGAACAAGACCAATGAGAAATTCAAATGTATTGATCGAAACCAGCGGCACGACCCAGCTCGTTAAGAACCCGCCCAGAAAACTGCCCAATGAGATCACCACATAAAAGAAAGCCAGTGAGCGGTCCGACTTTGGCTTATACGCCATCAGCTGGGCCTGGCAATACATACACAAAAGAAAAAGGACAACACATAAAAGAAAGACGGAAATGATCGCCGGGAATGTTCCCTGCTGAACGAGGAAAAACAGCATCACGCTCATTCCGAGAATGAACGGGATGCGCGTGACCATCCACCGCGGGCACCAGGGTTTCCGCTTGAAGTTCAATACGAAAGCCGCCAGATAGATCCCCAGCGGAATGATCCAAAAGAGCGGCACCGGTGTGACCTCATAGGTCATGATGTTGGTGACTGACAAGAACATCACGACCCCGCCCGCGCCCAACAAGAGCCAGCGCAGGACATCCGTGCGCGTGACGACATGATCATCTTTGACCGGTTCTTTTCGGTCGTGGTCCTTAGCATTGATCGTAAAGAAGGCAACGGTATTCAATAAAGCAAAGACCAGATAGGCGACGCGCCAGATGACGAGCTGTGTGGAAAGGTCCAGGTGAAGCTCAAAAACAAAAGGATAGGAAAAAAGCGCGGCGAAAGACCCCAGATTGGAGACCGCGTAAAGCGCGTACGGATTGCTGCGCTGGGGAAGGTCCGAGCGCGAAAGCCAAACCTGCCAGACCACGCTCACCGTGGAGAGAACAAAGAAGACCGGACCGACGGTGGTGAGAAGCCGCACAAAAACATCAGCCACCAATGGCAGTTGTCCTTGGGCAGGATCGATCGATAAACCTCTGCCCGGAAAGAACACGAAAGGAACAAAGACCAGCGCGAGATGGATCTTGCGGTAGAGCTCAACTCCCCATCGGTCAATGGCGTATTGGGCAAAGAAATAACCCAGAAATAAAAGCGCCTGAAAAAAAACAACGCACGCGCCCCAAACCAGATAACTCCCTCCATAACTGGGAAGGAACAATTTGGCAATGATAAGTTCGATCTGAAAAAGAAGGAACGCGGAAATGAACGTGATAAAACCGGGCAGGAATTGACGGTATGACATTTAACCTCTTATTAGAAATGATATTCGCAACATAACGAGTACAGTCTAGAATATTTATTGAACCCACGAAAGGATTTTATTGGGGAAAAAGTCGGCGGATCGAAACCTCAGCTGTTTGGAGACGATCACAGAAAGCTTGCTCAATACTCCTGCCAACTCGACGTTGAATATCCCGATCCACCAGCCACAGAGGACAATGCCTGGTCGTAATGGATGGCGGCGTTATTGGATGCGCTCACGGTTTTTCCAACGACAGCTCCGAAAAGGGCGCCGTTGTTGCTGAGACTGATGCTCGTTTCAGGCGCATATATGGCGCTGTAGATAGAGCCGTTATTGGACAATGTCAC
>CAZLRE010000119.1:0-1960 GCA_964561885.1 uncultured Planctomycetales bacterium
GCGGCGTGTGCCTCTGGATATGACGGCAACCGGAGTATCCAGCGCCCAACGCTTTTTGCGTAAAGCCGAAACGATCAATGACAGTTTGCTTAAACCCATCAAGAAAACAAGCGTCTGCGCATCGGGAATACGGATATCTTTGGGCCGTTTCGACGGCTCATCCTCGCCGTGGGCGCTCACAAAAGCAACACTGGATGAAACCCCTCGTGCGGTCAAGGGTATGCCTAACGACGACGGGATCCCTGTGGCTGAACTGACCCCGGGAATGACTTCAGTATGCACATGATAAGCCGAGAGATAAGCGATCTCATCCGCTCCCCGCCCAAAGATCAATGGGTCTCCGCCCTTTAAACGGACAACCGTGTGGCCGGCCATGGCTTTCTTTCGGATCTGCCGCGATAATTCCGCTTGCAAGATCGCATGGGCCCCTTTACGTTTCCCGACATAAATATGTTCCGCGCGCGGAGCATATTTAAGCAGCGCAGGATCGACCAGAAAATCATAAAAAACGCAACTGGCTTTATTGAGGATGCGGGCCGCCTTCACCGTAATGAGCTCCTGGTCACCCGGTCCTGCTCCCGCCAGATAAACTTTCCCGTACATACGCCGCACATCCAAACAGCTGAAGATCTTTTTTAATTTATGATCATTCCGGCGGCAGACAACTGCCAGCTGGCCTTGCAGCGCAGACCCTTCCCACGGCAGAATATCCTGGATCAGGCCTTCAAGGTTCAAACGTTTAAGCGCGCAAGTGGCGATGATAATACCATCAATCTTCTTGCGCTCGATGAGTTCGATCCTTTCCTGGATCGTTCCACGCACCGGAACAAGTTTCAGATCAGGCCGCAAGGCCTTGATGGCATCCTGACGTAGAAAGCTGCTGGTACCCACCTTCGCTTTGGGCGGCAGTTGACCGAAAGGGGTCGGGCTCACCCAGGCATCAGTTTCATCCAAACAAGGCGTCAAGGCAACGACCTCAAGTTGAGAATGTAGATTCTCCGGAAGATCCTTTGCGCTGTGGATGGCTACATCGATCTGCCCTTGCAAAAGGGCCCGATCGATGGTGTTGGTAAAAAAATCATCCGCGACATTGGCAGTCAACTTTGTTTTCTTGTCAGAGTCCCCTTGAGTCTTAAAGGTAATGAGCTCATAGTGTAACGAGAGCCCTTGCTTCTCCAGGAGTCCCAAGACTTCATTGACCTGCACAAGCGCCAAGGGGCTTGGGCGCGACCTGATACGGATCAAATCACGGTTAACTTTATTCGATCTAAAACTGCGCTTCATAGGGGCGCATTATAACAAATTGTTGGAGGAACGTCGTCAGAATTTTAGGGGAGGATTATTCTCGGACCAATTTCTTGATCGCGGCCAAATGATGCCTGGCCGCCTCTTCTCCGAGACGGATCAGCTCATCGACCCGGTACAATTCGAACCATTTGATGCCCACCAGATTGGGATGGATCACGATATCCGCATCTTTGGCGTTCTTCTCAGCGATCACATATTCGGTGGCCTGAAGGGTCTGGACTATGATGTCGGAAATGTTCGGGGTGAACAGTGATGTGACAAGCATTTTTAAGCGAAAACCAAGGAATCGTGAGGGATCCTCAAAGAAACCGATCTTGGACTCTAATTGCAGCTGTTTAAGGTCGTTATCGTTACCCTGCGCCACATGGGACGGCGATTGCAGCACGTTAACAGCGATGATCTTGGATATTCCCATTTTCTTGAGAACATTCGTAGGTAATGGATTCAAAACTCCGCCGTCAATAATGATCTGCTGGTTGCCGCGCACGGGCTGAATAACTCCGGGTATGGCAATGCTCTGGGAGACAGCATCCACTAAAGATCCGCGGTCCAGGACGATCTCCTGGCGATGCACCAGATCATAAGCGACCGCCTTAAACGCGATCTTGGTATCCGAGAACATGCTTTTCCCCAGTTTCCCTCTAAGCCAGCC
>CAZLRE010000119.1:1970-6027 GCA_964561885.1 uncultured Planctomycetales bacterium
GCCCTTTTGTAAATCCGGAACCGAATTGAAATAATACGAACGACACGAACAATATCGAAACAATGGGAAGGATCGGAGGATCGATCAATTTAAATAATCCAGATAACTTTTTAAATTCATGGGCGATAAATTCAAGTTCATCCGCTGTTTTCCCCATGGCCCAGAGACTTCCGACCAGGGCACCCATACTGCTTCCTACGACGATATCAACAGGGATATTCTCGCGCTCAAGCACACGGATAACACCGACATGCGCCATACCGAGCGCAGCCCCTCCCCCCAGGACCAGGCCGACTAATATACCGCTAACCTGACGTGCGATGCGCACGACACAGCGCGCGTAAAGACTTTTTTCATCAGGTGTGACGACCGATATTCCATTGGTTACAAGGCCATTTTTGAGATCAATCCCTTCGATCTTGGGCAATACGGCATAAATATCATAATTCAGGACTTCTTTGATCTCTTCTATCGGTCGCAGTTCAAGTTCACTGACGCTGCTTAAAATGACCGCCACCATATCGGACTTAAAATTATTCTTAAGATTTTCATGAAGACGGTCAATGACTTGCCGTGTCATTTCAAGTTCCTTATCCCTGTCTGCAACGACCAGGTGCACATAATCGGACTGGGTCAGCGTCATCATGACCGTATCGTCCATCTCATTGGGCAGATCAACGACAATATAGTTGTAATCATTGACCGTCGCGCTCACGAAACGGCTGATTTTGCTGACCAATGTTTTATCAGCGGTGTCAAAACCTGCATTCAACAGATCGATCGGCAATTGTCCCCGCTGGATACTGCTAATGATCTTGTGCTGATCGTCAACGATATGCTGAAGATGAACACCATTGGATTTTGCAGCCGAGGATGCCTCAGGACCACTAAAGGATTCCAGCGAAAGCAAAAGGACCTTCTTGCCGGTTTCTTTCTTCAGGCTCAAGGCAAGATTGGCGGCATAGGTTGAACTGCCGCTGCCTTTGACCGGCGAATAAACGGAAAGGATGGTGCTTTCCATCCTGCTTTTATGCTGGACAGACTGATTCCGGATGCGCTGGGAAAGATTTTGGCTGATGATAAGCCCGAGTTTGGGAGTGGCTTTAAGTATCTCGGCAAAATCAGCCCGGTCAATACGCAATATGACCGAATCGTTGATCGCCTCGAAGTTATGAGAATGGTTCTCCCCTGTCAAGGTCGATAGAATGCCGAAATGCATCCCGCGATGAAGGAACTCGACGTTCTCGTTCTGACCATAAACATTACGCGTATAGCAATAGACCCGGCCGCTGATCAGGCAATAGAACGCATCCGCTGGCGCGCCCTGTCTGCAGATCAGATCACCCTTCTTGTAATCGACAAGTGTGGCTTTGCGGGCGATACGGTTTAATTCGAAGAAATTCAACTGTTGAAAAATAGGAACTTGCTTAACAATGGAAAGCTTGTTGAGATATGAAGGCATTGATGTCATAAGCGTGTTTCAACGGTTGATGGTAGATGGTCGATAGCTGATGGTTACCACCTACTATCGACTATCTACCATCTACTTTTATTTAATGATCTCATTTTCCATCCATTCAAACTCTTTACCCAATATCTTTTTAGCTAATTTTAAATGGCTTGGATCATGATTTTCTGAACCTTCTCTGAAAATATTCTCAATCCTCTGCCGTGCATCCATGCAAAATGCGTCGGCCAGATCGACCGCGTTATTCTGGCCTTTTTTCGCCAGCATGGCTGCGTACGAACAACTGGCGGAGATGGCAAAAAGGTCCGTTCCGATATCCACCACCCGGTTTAAAACGCTCTGCTTGGATTCCAATTTTTGCTGATATTTGGCCATCTTATGGAACACAAAACGCGCAAGACGTTTACTTGCTGTTTTGACATATTCCATGTGACCAATGAGCGGCTCCGGAAGGTCCTGGCCTTCCGCAGATACCGACGGAAACCAGAGTTTCGGATACCAGACGGCGTAATACATCATCATTTTGAGGCCGGCTGCGATCTTGGCGCCGATGGGCACCTTTGAGCTCAATAACGGTTTCATGCGCCCCAAATGCGGATCGAGAGCTTCGCGCGCGATGAACAAATGCATGATCTCGCTCGTACCTTCGATGATAAGATTAATGCGGACATCGCGCATCACGCGCTCCACCGCCCAATTACGTGCGCCTCGAGCTTTTAGGGAATCAGCGGACTCATATCCTTGTCCGCCGCGGATCTGCAGCGTCTCATCCACGATCTTCCAGGAATGCAACGTACAAAAATATTTGGCAATGGCCGCCTCAATACGGATATCGGCATGTTTGTCATCGGCCATAAATGACGTCAGCCAGGTCACTGCGTCCATCGCAAAAGTGTGGCCAGCGATATAACCTAATTTCAAAGCGATCGACTCATGCTCGCCGATGGGAGAACCCCACTGCTGTCGCTCGCTTGACCATTGCCTGGCCACATACAGGCACCATTTGCCGATACCGGCTGATGCGGCCGGCAAGGTCAAGCGTCCTGTATTGAGCGTCATCAAGGCAAGCTTAAGACCTTCTCCTTCACCGAGAATGATATTCTCCCTCGGAACTTTGACATTTTTGAACCGCAATAAACCATTTTGAATGCCGTGCAGCCCCATGAACGAACAACGGTGCACGATCTCAAATCCGGGCGTCTTCGTTTCCACAATGAACGCGGTGATCTGTTTGATCTCTTTGCCTTTGACGATCTTGGGAGGAGTTACCGCCATGACCACAAGCACATCCGCGATGACACCGTTGGTGCACCAAAGCTTTTCACCGTTGATCAAGAAATGTTTGCCGTCTTCGGTCGGAGTGGCTATCGTTTTCATCTGTCTGGGATCAGACCCGACGGTCGGTTCGGTCAATGCGAAGGCAGAGACCTTCCCTTCAGCGAACATGGGAAGAAATTTTTTCTTTTGTTCTTCAGTCCCGAATAGTTTTAAAGGCTGCGGGACACCTATGCTTTGATGAGCGGACAACAAAACCGCGGTCGAACCGCAATAACTCGAGATCATATGCATGACACGGTTATAGTTGACCTGAGAGAACCCCAATCCTCCATAGGTTTGGGGAATTTTGATGGCAAAAGCACCCAGTTTTCCAAGCCCGTCCATAACCTCTTTTGAGATCTGATAGGTACGGTCAACTTCATCGGGGTCAAGCTTCTCACGCAGGAATTTCTCCATCTTCTCCAGATAGAGATCGCCTGCCTTTTTTTCTTCCTCGGATTGCTGGGGGAACGGGTGGATGAGACTAAAATCGACAACGCCGTGAAAAAGCTGGAGGGCGAAACTCGGATGTTTCCATTCTTGCTCGCGGGCGTCTTCCGCGAATTCCAGGGACTTGCGTTTTTCTTCACTGATATTCTTATCAAACATACTCATACAACACCCCTTTGCGATGACTATGGATAGAATGATAAAATTTGCGAAACAGGGCGACTCGAAAATTCACGGAATTCCCTTAAAAATCATGACTTATGAGATTCCAATATTAAGTATAGGCGTTGAGCAATCAAAATGCAACACGGGAGATAGGAATTTTCGACGAGGTTTTTAAAAAACGCTACTGAATGTAGCGATCTGCAATATTCTGCACATCCGAAAGACCAACTTTATTGAGCCAGATATTCTCGGGATAGATCATGATATTGACACCCTGTTGGCACTGACCGAGACATTTGGCCTGGGCCACCCGGATCTCAGGATGAAGTTTTCTGGATTTCGCGGTCTCGCGCAGCTGACGGAACACACCCTCGCCCTGATGGTCGCCGCAGCTGGCCTTCTCGCCTTTGGCATCATTGGTACAGACAAAAATCTGACGGCGATATGGCACTTTCTGTTCTTCCATGATTCCCTCCTATAATATTCTGTCTTGATAAAGCGCACGCCGAATCAACAATGAATAGATCCCGAACGGAAGGATACGTCTCATCCCGAGCAGGAATTTTGTTTCAAGGTCCGGAAAATTGCGAAGCGGCGGATGCTTCTGAAATAATAACCTTTCAACCAATAAGGCGATCCGAAGCGGGTCCTTGTCCG
>CAZLRE010000120.1:0-6021 GCA_964561885.1 uncultured Planctomycetales bacterium
GCACATCATCCTGCCCGATGGCAAGGAAGGCCCGGCCAATGTCAGCGTGATCAACAGGGCTATGATCAGATATATACGGCGCATGAACGTATTGTATTGAAATCCGGGGGAGAGTAGAAACTTTTTGTAAAATTATTTAAGTCCACACGCATGTGTGGTATATTGGCAATGATTTGAATGGGATCACTTTTGAAATATATCCTTTGCGAGATCATTTATGGACGCTTTTGATCACACCCTGATCCAGGGCCGGGGGGCATCCGGAAATCCGGTCAACCGTTTTGAGAAGATCGCTTACGAACGCGACGAGGATCGTGATCCTCTGGAAGCCCCCAAACTCACCACCGAATATTACAAGGACACCTCCCGGTCGATTATCATCACCAATGACAGTCCGGACATCGCATTTGAGGCGAGCATCAATATTTACCGCGGCTGCGAGCACGGCTGTGTCTATTGTTTCGCCCGGCCCACGCATGAATATCTGGGCTTGTCTTCGGGGCTGGATTTTGAGTCCCGCATCTTTGTGAAACAAGACGCGCCGTCCTTATTAAGGAAGGAACTCGCCAAACCAGGCTTCAAGCCGCAGGTATTAGTGGTCAGCAGCGTGACGGATTGCTACCAGCCGATCGAGCGTAAACTCGGACTCACCCGTCAGTGCCTTGAGGTCCTTCTGGATTTCCGTAATCCGGTCGCGCTCATAACAAAGAACCGTTTGATCACCCGGGACATTGATCTGTTCAAACAGATGCATGATTACAACGGCGTTGCGGTCAATATTTCGCTGACGACATTGAATGCCGATGTTGCCCGTGTCATGGAACCGCGCGCGTCTTCGCCGGAACATCGTCTTGCCGCGATTGAGGAACTTTCGGATGCAGGGATACCTGTTAATGTTCTGGTTGCGCCGGTCGTGCCGGGCTTGACCGACCATGAACTGCCGTCGATCATCAAAGCTGCGGCGCAGGCAGGGGCTCAGTCCGCGGGATATATCGTTCTGCGGCTGCCTTACGCGGTCAAAGACCTTTTTATTCAGTGGCTGGAAGATCATTTTCCCGACCGAAAAAATAAAGTTCTCAACCGCATCCGTTCACTGCGCGGCGGGAAATTGTATGATTCAACCTGGGGGAAACGCATGAAGGGGGAGGGTATTTTTGCCGATGAGATCCGCAAACTGTTTGAAGTCGCCGTACGCAAGTCAGGAATGAACAGAAGATTTAACGCGCTTTCGACCGAAGCTTTCCGCAATGCCGGTAATAAGCAGATGATGCTTTTTTGACCAGCCCCCGGAGGAACCTCGTAGGTTACTTTTGGTCCCCATGTCAGCAGTAACCTGCGAGGTTACTTTTTGGCCCGCGGCCTCTTTACATCCAGCCGGTCTTCCCATATAATCTGGTCATTCTTATTCATGATGGAAAAAGTTAACCAGCCATGAATTGGTGCCGGCCGGCACCAAATTGATATTTATATTTAGAGAGACCTTTAAAAGAAAGTATCCATATGTCTTCCCAAGAACAGTTCTTTAATTTCCTTCCCGATGGGATCAGTTTTTCTTCGACCGAAGCCGCCAAGAACCGCACGGTCTATGCGCCTTTGTGCGGCATTGACGCCACCGGCATCAAATCCGCGATCACGCCGCATTTATCCGGCGATATCAAGATCGATAAATTCCGTTATCTGACCAAACCGGTTTCCCGCGAGGACCTGCGCGGCGAGGTGCGTAATTTCTTTGTCGATATCAAAGACGGCCCTCTGGTGTCGCTGGCCTGCGAAAGCGCGGAGAGTTCTGCGCGTGTTGAGGTCGGACAGCTCTGGCACAAACTGGTGCGCGCGCATTTAAAGGCGGGGGTTGAGTTGACCGCGGTCAACTGCGTTCCGGTCACCGGCGAGAACGTTGAGCTTATGCGCATTACGGTCAAGAATATTTCTAACGCTGCGCTGACACTAACTCCCACCGCGGTCGTTCCGATCTTCGGCCGGGCGCTGGATAACAAGCATGATCACGAGCATGTGACCGCGCTTTTAAACCGCGTGCGTCAGCTGCCCGAAGGTGTCGTGCTTGAGCCCACGATGGCGTTCAATGAAGAAGGTCATAAGGTGATCAACACGCTTTATTTTGTCTCCGGCGCGGGCGCTTTGGGCGAGCTTCCTTCAGGGACTTTCCCGACAGTGGAGAGTTTCTACGGCGACGGCGGCAAACCCTCTTCACCCCAGGCCCTGCGTGAACACCGAAAACCTGAGCAGTTATCCGATGCCCAGATCCAGGGCAAGGAAACCGTCGGCGCCCTGCAGTTCAAGGAAGAGACCCTTCAGCCGGGTGCATCGAAAGATTATGTGATCACCATCGGTATTGCCACAAGCCTCCAGGAAGCGCAGGGAGTATTCCAGAAGTTCAATTCTTCGGCGAAGTTTGATGAGGCTTTAGAGAAGAACAAAAAATTCTGGTTCGACAAATCGCATTCGATCCGCTTTCAGTCCGGTGACGCCCATTTCAACGCTTGGATCCAGTGGGTCACGCTCCAGCCTGTTCTGCGCCGGATCTTCGGATGTTCGTTCTTGCCGGACCATGACTACGGCAAAGGCGGCAAAGGCTGGCGCGATATTTGGCAGGACCTTTTGTCGCTCATTCTCATTGAGCCCGAGCATGTGCGCGGGGCGTTGCTCAATAACTTCGCCGGTGTGCGTATCGACGGAACGAACGCGACGATCATCGGCGCCCGTCCCGGTGAATTCATTGCGGACCGCAATGTCATCACCCGCGTCTGGATGGACCACGGCGTGTGGCCGTTTTTGACCACGCTTTTGTATATTGATCAAACAGGGGACTTTGATTTTCTTTTTGAACACAACACCTATTTCCGTGACCCGCAGCAATCGCGCACGCACCAGAAAGACCCGCTGTGGAACGCGGCTTACGGCAACAAGCTCAAAGACACCAAGGGTGAGACCTATCAGGGGACGGTGCTCGAACACATCCTGGTGCAGAACTTGGTCCAGTTCTTTAACGTCGGGGAACATAACATCATCCGTCTGGAGAACGCGGACTGGAACGACGGCCTGGACATGGCCTTTAACCGCGGCGAGAGTGTCGCGTTCGCCTCGATGTATGCCGGAAATCTTTTGGCTATCGCCCGGCTTTTAAAGACCGTTTCCAGCGTCAAGTCCGTCAAAACGGTCCGTCTGGCCAAAGAAATGCTCATCCTTCTGGATTCGATCGAATCCCCATCGGACTACAACAACATCCAGGCCAAGAAGGACCTTTTGTTCGTTAAGTATTTCCGTTCAGTTCAGCCGGAGATCAGCGGCGAAAAGAAAGATGTCGCCGTCGTTGATATCGTCAAAGACCTTGAGGGTAAGGCGCAGTGGATCTTTGAACACATCCGCCGTCAGGAAGTTGTGACCGTTGAGGACCAAGGAAAGAAATTCCGCTGGTTCAACGGATATTATGATAACCAGGGCCGCCGCGTGGAAGGTTCGATCGACGGGCGCGTGCGTATGACCCTGACCGGGCAGGTTTTCTCCGTTATGAGCGGGCTTGCGACCAAAGAAGAAATGGGGAGTGTTGTCGAAAGCGTTGATCATTTCCTCAAAGATAAAACAATGGGCGGGTATCGCCTGAACACCGATTTCGGGGTGCGCCATTATCTTGATCTGGGGCGGGCCTTTGGATTTGCCTACGGCACCAAAGAGAACGGCGCGTTCTTCAGCCACATGAACGTGATGTACGCCTATGCCTTGTACGCCAGAGGTTTTGTCCGTCAGGGATATGAGGTTTTGGATTCGATCTACCGCATGGCCAACGACCACAAGCGCGCGAAGATCTATCCCGGCGTGCCGGAATATTTCGATTCCGAGGGCCGGGGCATGTATCACTATCTCACCGGTTCGGCCAGTTGGTTTATTCTCACCGAATTGACCCAGGTTTTCGGCGTCCGCGGTCAGGGGGGTGATCTGGTGGTTGCTCCCAAGCTTGTTAAGGAGCAATTCGGTTCCTTGCCGGCAGTCCAGGTGAAGTGTCCTTTTGCCGACCGTCATTTGTCCGTCACATTCGAGAACGCGGGCCGTTTGGACCACGGCCAATACCGGATCACGAAAGCTGTCTTAAACGGTAATCCTGTCGCATTTGAAACATTGGCTGCGGCCGAGATCAGGATCAAGCGGGCGGAATTTTTATCATCGCGGGAAAACGATCTTGTGATTACGCTTGCCTGAAAGCGTTTCCTCGGGCTTGACACCCCAAAGCCTCAATCAAATCCATCCCGGAGTGAAATCCGGGATGGATTTTTTATTGATTATTCAATGGAATATAGCCTGAATTCGGATATCCTTTTAGTGAATGGTCGTTTGAGATCGCTTATCGAAAATTTCAAAAGCATTGAATATGAATCCGTGAGCCTTTAAAGTGTTCTTCCCCTTATTGACCAATGAACTGTCGCTCAAATAAAACTAAATGTTTCCAGAGACTGATTTTGACTGATGTCTCCGGTTTCACCCTTGCCGAACTGCTGATCGCGACTTTGATCCTCTCGTTTGCCCTGACACAGATGCTCATCCTATTCATGAACTGCGTGGCTTCGAATGAGGCCAGCCGGAATTTGAGCACCGCCGTCACGCACGCGGAATTCGTCCTTGAAGATGTCCGCAATACAGCTTTCTCCGGCGTTGCCGCGGCTATCGGCAACGGGACCTTTAATTATGCCAATGCCGCGACGGTCACGGCGGCGGGATTGCAGGCTTTGAAAAACGAGACCATCACGACACAGTCGAGCGGTACCAATCCATTGGATGTGACGGTCACGGTCAGCTGGCAGGACCACGGCGGAAGGACGAGAACCAGATCGCTGCAGACGCTTATCGGAGGGTGATGAAAAAAGGTTTCACATTCGTTGAATTCCTGATCACTATCCTGCTTTTCGGCATGATCTCAGCCGGCGTGGCTCAAATATTCACGCTCGGCAATTCGGTCTATACCGTTGAGATGGCGTTGGCCGATCTACAGTCGCACGGCCGCAACGCGATGGACCGCATGGTGCGCGAGATCAGGGCTTCCTCATCCGTCGCGGTCACTGTCATCGACGCTGACAGCGATCTTATCACATTCACAACGCCGACAGTGACCGGAACGAAATATTACCGCAGCAGCAATCTTCTGGTGCGGGAGAATTCCTCCGGCACGATGACGAATATCGCCAGCAACATCACGCGGCTCAAGTTCACATTGACGGGTTCGGTTTTGAAGATCGACCTTAGGGCGGGCCAGACAACGATGGGCAGGCCGCTGACATATTCTTTGTCCCAGAAAGTGAGGCTGCGCAATGAATAATGAGCGCGGTGCCGCATTGGTCATAGCCCTTACGGTCGTCGTGGTGTTAAGTGTTTTGGGGACTGCTTTTGTTATGCGCACGATAACCGAGGACAGGATCGCTCAGAAACATGCCTTCTCTACCCAGGCGTTCTGGCTCGCCGATGCCGGCGTGCAAAGCGCCACTTGGGAATTGACGAGTAACAGCTGCGCGGGGTTCGTGCAGTGCGGGACAGCGACCGCCTGTTCAAGCTGTACCAGCTGCGGCGGCGGTAACAAATGCCTCTCCGGGACATTGGGAAGTAACGGCGACTATGATGTGACCCTGAATAACGCGAACACTGTCATCGCGTCGACAGGTTCTTATCCCAGCCGGACGGCCTTAAACCGCGTGCGGCGCAATGTGCAGGTTTCCGTGGCCAGCGGGGCTCTGTTCAGCCATGCGGCATTTGCCCAGAATAGCGTCAGTCTTTCTAACAATGTGCTTGTGGACAGTTTTGATTCTTCCGCCGGTAATTACGGCGGAGCGAACGTCGGGACCAGCGGTAATGTCGGGACCAACGGCACAACGGCCGGCACGGTCGCGTTAGGGGCTAATGTGAATGTCAACGGGAACGCCAGCACAGGCGCCGGAGGGACGGTGACGACCGGCGCCAACAGCGACATCTCCGGATCCACCACACACACCAATAATGTGACGTTATCCCCGGTCACGGTCC
>CAZLRE010000121.1:0-6007 GCA_964561885.1 uncultured Planctomycetales bacterium
AGGTTCGACGATCGAAGGGCTCTTCGGGCCGTCCGAGACGGAAAAAGCGAATTCCAAGGAAAGAGACGCCCAAACCCAGAAATTGAAAAATCAGGCGCAGCAAATGCAGAAAGACCGGTTGGATTCTTATCAATAGGAAGCAAGCTCTACACCCCCGGAAAGTGAACAGGCCCTGATTTTAGTTGAAATCGTTGTCTTTTGACCCGCCGGGCTGTGATATAATCCCACACATGGATAAGCGAATTTATTATCACGACACAGACGCCGGAGGGGTTGTTTATTACGGCCGGTATCTGGCGTTCCTGGAAGAAGCGCGCACCGAACTTTTAGATGCCACGGGCCTCACCGTCAAGGCGCTCAATGACCGCGGCTATCTTTTTGCCGTGCGTAAATGCACGATCACCTACAAGGCCCCGGCGCGTTATGGCGATGTGGTTGTGTGCGACGCTAAAGTGACGCGCTTGACCGCGGCCCAGATCTTTTTTGACCAGAAGATCTACAACAAAGAGACCAAACAATTGTTGGTCGAAGCTGAGATCGCGCTGGCCTGTTTGAGTTGTGATTTTAAACCTAAAGAACTTCCGGAAGACCTGCGTTTAAAACTGCAGTAACCACAAACAATGCGTTACATCCATCTTGCCTTACTCGTTGTGTTGTTTGTTTTCCAGAATGCGCCGCGCTGTCTTCTTCACGCCGATGTCATCCCGACCCAGGATATTGTTAAAACTCTTTCCATTTTGGCTGTCATGCCTGACGGCGGCCGCCGCCCCATGATGGTCATGACCGATGAAGCGCAGAAGCTTTACGAGCATCACAAGAAAGCTGTTTATCAGATTCGTGTGGTCAACTTGGCCACCGGCAAGAAATCGGTCATCGGTTCGGCATTCCAGTTCACCAAAGAAGGGCATGTTGCCACCAATTTTCATGTGGTCTCCGAGGCCATCCACGCGCCCAACCGGTTCAAGATCGAGCTTCTGCGTTGGGACGGGGCTGTTGTTGAGGCCTTTATCCGGGCCATTGATATCATTCACGATCTGGCCATCCTGCGCATCAAGGACGGGTATGCTACGCATCTGGAATTCGGCACCTCCGAACTTTCGAAAGGCACACGCGTTTTTGCCATGGGCAATCCGCACGACCTGGGGATGTCGATCGTGGAAGGGACATACAACGGATTGCTGGAAAAATCGATGTACCGCAAGATCCATTTCTCCGGGTCGTTAAACGGCGGCATGAGCGGCGGACCGGCGCTGGATTACAAGGGCAGGGTCATCGGGGTCAATGTCTCGACTTACGGCAATCAGGTGAGCTTTTTTGTGCCGGTGGAATATTTGAAAGACCTTTTTGCGACGATCAAAGAAGATAGCGATGCTGTCCCTGACTGGGCGAATATCATTCAGGAGCAGTTGATCGGCAATCAAACACAGCTCTTGGATTCCATTATCAATGCCGACTGGGAAACGCTTCCCATCGGGAACGCCAATGTCCCCGGCGAGATGAACGAGCTTTTTAAATGCTGGGGCGATTCCAAGGACAGCGGAGAGGAACTCTATGAATGGGCCTCGTTGCGCTGTTCCAGCCAGGACGATATTTTTATCTCGAATGAATTTCGCACCGGACGGGTGATGTACAACTATGTCTGGGTCGAGAGCAGGGGTCTTAATCCGTTCCGGTTTTACAGGGTGTTCGAGTATTGGTTCTCGCAGCCGTTTAATTTTGACAACGCCAAGGAAGAAGATGTGACGAATTTCAAATGCGAGACCGGTTTCGTCAAGATCGCAGGCGAGCATTGGAAAACGATCATGTGCGCCAGGCGTTATAAGAAATTCCCCAAACTTTATGACGTGAACCTGAACATGGCCTCTGTCACGCATTATTCCAAAGGCTTGTTAGCCGAGATGGTGGCCTTAGGCGTCACGCAGGAAAGGTCGCAGGAGCTGATCCGTAAATTTATGGAGAACATCCAATGGACCAAGTGATCATCGAGGTCATGAAAGATTCCGGACGCCGGGCGGACTACAAGGTTTTTAACAGCCTGGTCATCCGCATCGGCCGCGGGTACGGCAATGATCTGATCGTCACCGACCCGTTCGTCTCGGAGCGTCATTGTGTCATCCGCTCGCAGGAAAGCGGGTTTCTGATCGAGGACCTTTCCAGCCTTAACGGTACATGGCTGCAGAGTTTTGCTGCGCAGAAGAATGCCGCACAAACCAAAGGTCTCAAGAATTGGATCCTTAATATTTTTCGGCGCGGCAAGAAGGCGGATGAAAGCAAACAAAAAGTGGCCGCAAGTTTGCCGCTGCACTCGGGGGACCATATCCTCATCGGCCAGACGCGCCTGAGATTTTTTGTTCCTTCCCACGAGGTTGAGCCGGCGCGGCTTATCGTTAAACCCAACGCTTTCTTTGAAGCGATCAGCCGGTCGTGGAGGGCGTGGGGACTGGTTGCCGTCGCGATGCTGTTTTCCGTGGTCATTGAACACCAGGAAAGTTATAAAAATCTTTCGGTGTCGAAATTCATATCGGTGGGCATCGGTTTATTATTGGTCCTGTTGGTCTGGGTGGGGATCTGGTCGTTCATCGGCTGGCTTGTTAAGCGCAAGGCCTTTTTCAACGCCCATTTATCTTGGGCGACCTTGTTCTTTCTGGTGACAACTTTAACTTATCCGGTGTCGGAACATTTGGGGTATGCCGCAAGCAGCCCGACGTTTGAAATGATCGTCGGATCGGCTGTTTTCTGGGTCTCCATCACTGCTCTGATCGCCGGACACCTGGTCATCGCGACGTTTATCCCGCGGATCTATCAGATCCTGTGGGCCGGATTGATCTCCATGGTCATTGTGGTCTTCGGGATCGTCACCTACTATGCCGGGCAGTCGGAATTCAATCCCCAGCCCGATTTGTACGCCACGCTCATTCCGCCTTACGGCAGGCTTGGGCCAAGTCAATCCATCGATCAATTCTTGCAGGACAACAGCCGGGTATTTTCGATCAAGACCAATGGGCACTAAAGACGGTATCCACCAACACAGAGTGTCGCTGGGCATCCGTTCGACCATCGCGGGAGTGATTGTCAATGTCGCCTTCGCTGCGGTCAAAGGAACGGCCGGGGTCATCGGCCATTCATACGCGCTGATCGCTGACGCTGTTGAGTCGGCCCTGGATATTTTTTCTTCGGTCGCTGTTTTAGGCGGGCTGAGGATCGCGGCCATTCCTCCCGATGAGAACCATCCGTACGGGCACGGCAAGGCCGAACCTTTGGCCGCCATGGTGGTGGCGCTGGTCCTGATGGTGGTGGCTTTATCCTTGGCCGTTGGAAGCGTGCACGAGATCCTGTTAGCTTCTCACCGTTCTCCGGAGCCGTTCACGCTGTATGTGTTGATCGGTGTGGTCACCATCAAAGAACTTTTGTACCGGTTCGTCATTAAGGTCGGAAAAGAAATGGGTTCTTCGGCCGTTCAGGCGGATGCCTGGCATCACCGCAGTGATGCTGTGACATCGCTGGCGGCTTTGGTCGGCATCGGGATCACGATCATCGGCGGTCCGGATTACGCATCCGCCGATGACTGGGCCGCGTTGTTCGCTTCAGGCATCATTTTATGGAACGCGTACCGGCTTTTGCGTCCGGCGTTAGATGAGATCATGGACGCGACCCCGTCGCCGGATCTGGAGGGCCAGGTCCGCAAGATCGCCATGACCGTTGCCGGGGTCAAGGGGCTTGATAAATGCCATGTGCGGAAAATGGGTTTGTATTATTACGTGGACCTTCATGTGATGGTCGACGGTTCGCTCCCCGTCAGGGTGGGCCACGAGATCGCGCATCAGGTGAAAGATGAGGTCAAGCGTTCCAATGGGGCTGTCATGGATGTGTTCATTCATGTGGAGCCGGATGCCTGATCGGAGTTGCGTTATGTCTAAAATGCGGCATGCATGTGTTCTGGTCATTATCAGCTGTTTTCTGCCGTGCTCATTGTTATTTGCTTCCAATAAGCCGGCCGCCACACAGCCGTCCGCCGATGTTCCTCCGCCGTGGGCAATGATGCGTCACAGCGCGCTTGAAGCCCGCGGGGCTGGCGAATATTTCAAGGCCCGCAAGATCTATCAGGAGATCCTGTATAAATACGGCCAGTCCGAAGGGATCGAAAGTGTCCTAAAGGAATACTGGAGCCTTAACGTGGCGATCATTTCTTCGCCCTTGCAGGCGCACGGCACGGAGATCTATGTCATCAAGACCGGGGATACATTAGGCACGATCGCGCGTAAAAAACAAACGACCGTTGAGCTCATCAAGCGCCGCAACCGGATGGAAACGAACCATATCATCGCCGGGAGAACGCTTTCGCTTTGGACAACGCCCTTTACCATCGTGGTCGATAAATCGGAGAATACCTTGACCTTGAGGGCGCGTAATGAGATCGTCAAGGTCTATTCCGTCTCGACCGGCAAGAACAACAGTTCGCCGGTGGGGGAGTTCGTGATCAAACACCGGTATGCGGACCCGGTCTGGTTCCATAAAGGGGATGTTGTGGCGCCGGATGATCCGAAGAATTTTCTGGGAACCCGCTGGCTGGGTTTTGATCTTCCCCAATACGGGATCCACGGCACGATCGAACCGGAAAATATCGGCAAACAGGTGTCCTCGGGCTGTATCCGGATGCGTAACGAGGACGTTCAGGATCTTTACGATCTGGTCCCCATCGGGACCAAGGTCACGATCCAGGATTAAGGACGGCGTATAATTTTTTAGGTTGATAATTGACAGTCATCCGATGGCTTGATAATCTTAAGCCCGGTTGGTAAGGTTGGATCAATCTCAGGGAGGAAAATATGCGCTATTGGATTTGGATGATCATTGCTGCGGTGTCGTTAAGCGCGTGCGCAACCCGCGAAGATATTATGCAGAACTATGAGGAACGTGTGATTTATACTGACGGGGTGGATTTTAAGGAAGCCAAGATCATCGCCCAGCGCAAGATCATCAGTGTCGATGAAAAACGCAATTACAAGATCACGGCCCCCGGGATCCTCAACACTGACGCCTCCAGAGCCTATGAGGATTACTGGTTTGTCGTCTTCGGCCGCAATTGGCTGTCGCCCATTTCGACCGATGAGAACGCCAAGACATATACCCAGCTTAAAGAAGCCCAGTATCTGGTGGTCATCGATAAATCGGACGGCCAGATCGTGTTTTCCGGCGAATATTTCCCCAAACGTTCTCCCGAATTCGGGTGGGTCTTTGAAGAACGGCAGCCCTGGCGCGAGAGGGTCAATCCGCCGGCCGGCATCCCTAGCGAATAACCATAACAGCAGTTATACGCTGTCCTAAGGCCTCAGGTTAAACTTGTCATGGGGGGGCTTTAATGTTAGGATATTGCCCGAATTTTCCGAATAATATTAATTTCAATAATATAAGTCTATGATCAATAAAGAAGATGTCCGGTATATAGCCGGTCTGGCCAGGATCCATGTGCCGGAGGATGAATTGGAAGGGTTTACCAAGAACCTGGAAGACATCATCAGCTATGTCGACCAGCTCAATGAGCTGGATGTCGGCACTGTTGAACCCACCAGTCATGTGTTAAACCTGAAGAACGTGTACCGCATGGATGAAGTGAAACCTTCCTTGTCCCAGGCGGACGCGCTTAAGTTTGCTGTTGAATCCCATCAGGGTTCATTCAAAGTTCCGCGAGTCATCGAATGAGCGCTTGCCATCTCACAGCCCATGAAATTTTAGACTTGATCAAAAGCGGGAAATCTTCCGTGGATGAAGTGACCTCCGCGTTCCGTCAGCGCATCGCCGCTGTCGACCCCAAGGTCAAAGCGATGGTGCGTTTAGTTCCCGATCCTGCCGCGCGTCCGTCGAAAGCCGCGGTCACGATCCCGATCGCCATCAAGGACAATATGTGCATCCGGGACGTGGAAACAACGTGCTCATCGCGGATCCTCAAGGGTTTTAAGCCTCCGTATAACGCCACTGTCGTTGAGAAAATCCTGGAACAGGGCGGGAT
>CAZLRE010000122.1:0-6006 GCA_964561885.1 uncultured Planctomycetales bacterium
GCTTTTAAAGGACCTGCGCCAGAGATATTCATGGAAGGACATAGCCATACTGACGCGCAATAACAGCGATGTCGAGACCATCACCGGCTGGCTTATGGGATCCGGCATTGAGGTGCACTCCGATCGCACCAGCAATGTTAAGAACAATAAAATCATCGTCGAGTTGGAATCGCTTTTGAGATTCCTCGATTCGCCGATCGACAATGTTCATTTTGCCAATTTTATTCTGGGAGATGTTTTTGCCAGGGCATCAGGCATGCCGAGCGCAGTTTTTCATGATTTTATTTTTGAACTGCGCGGGCGCATCAGCAAGGATTCGTCTTTTTATGTTTACCGGGAATTCCGCGAGCGCTTCGGCGAACTGTGGGACCGTTTCTTTGATGATTTCTTCAAGAACGTCGGGCTGTATCCGCTGTATGAATTCACCGTCAGTTTGGTCGAACGTTTCGGCATCATCGCGCATTTTCCGGGCGACCGCGGATTTGTCATGCATTTTCTCGGTGTGATCAAGAGCCGGGAAAAAGATTACGGGGATCTCGGCGCTTTTCTGGAATATTTCAACGATCCTCTGCATGAAGATCTTTTCGTTGTGGTGCGCGGGCATGAAGCGGTGAGGGTCCTGACGATCAACAAAGCCAAAGGTCTGGAATTCCCGGTTGTCATTCTGCCGTCTTTGGAGATGGACATCAAAGTCGCCTCCGGCGGCAAGGACGGACAGCAGTCGTTCGTGCTGCAGCGTGATGACGACGGCATCCGCTTGATCCGTCTCAAGGAACGCTACCGTCAGTATTCCGCAGAATTGAACGATCTCTACGAGCGTGAATATAAAAAATCTTTTCTCTCCGAACTTAACAGTGTTTATGTCGCTTTAACGCGGGCGGTCAGTGAGCTCTATATTTTTATTCCTTCCAAAGCGGGCAGCGGCACGAACGCGGCCTGGTTTCTTATCCCTGAGGATCGTCAAACCCTTGGAGAGCCCGTGCCGGGAGGGGCGCAGGCTAAAAAAGATGCCGGACGCCTGACGATGGCCCCATCATTGTCGCACGACTGGATGGCGTTCTTGCGTGATGAGTTCTCGCATACAGGTGAGGTTAACCGCGAGGCGCGCCAGCAGGGTGAGCTCGCGCATTATCTCTTGTCTTTCATCGGAAATCTGGATAGAACGGACCCGGCTGAGAGTCTGGCGCGCGCTCAACGGTCAGCCGTTGTTGAATTCCCGTTCTTTAACGATTCCTCTAAGGTCTTAAGCAATGTTAAGCGTCTCATTGCGCTCGCGCAATTAAGGCCGTTTTTCTATACGGGCGACGGTCAGGTCCATTGCGAATACGAGATCGTTGACCGTTTCGGGAACACCAAACGTCTCGACCGTTTGATCGTCCGCCGCGATTCTATAGATGTCCTGGATTTCAAGAGTTCCCATGACGGACACGAGGAGCATCTGGCGCAGGTGCGCGAGTATATGAAGCTTTTGTCCGCTCTTTATCCCTCCAGGAAGATCTCAGGATGGGTGGTGTATATGGATGAAGGAACGCTCGAAGGGGTGAAGTCATGACATCGCTTCGTTCAGAGAACATGGTCCGGACGTTCAGCTTTACGGAACCGTTCATTGACCGTTTGGCCGATGTTTTGGTGGATGAATATATCAAGAAAGACCGTGATCTTGCGCGGGTGGCCATCGTGTTCGGCGGTAAAAGGCCCGCGCTTTTCCTGAAGAAAGAATTGGCCCGCCGTATCTCGGGCGGTTTTGTGTCGCCGCGGTTTCTCACGATCGATGAGCTGATCCGTGAGGCGGCCATCCGCGGCAAAGATGTTCAGGTCGTTTTAGATCTCGACCACAGCCACATGATCTATCAGCTGGCGCTTGAGCATGCGCCCCAGATCCTCAAAGGACGCGAGACCTTTGCCCAATTCCTGCCGTGGACCAGAGAGATCATCCAGTTCATGGACCATCTGGACCTGGAGTTGGTGCCGTCGAAGGCGCTGCGCAATATCGAGGCCAATGCCCGCATCGGCTACAGCGTTCCCAGGGACATCAACCGTTTGCTGGAACATATTTCGGTTTTACGTGAGGCGTACCATGAGCATCTTGAACGCAGCAAGATCTTCTCAAGAGGTTTTCAGTATTGGTGGGCTGCCCGGCATATTCAAGACATTCAGTTCACGCAGTATGACCAACTGCTGTTGTGTAATTTCTTTTATCTGCACCGTTCGGAATCGGTGATCATGCAAGAACTCTTCAAGCGCGGACAGGCTAGGTTTTTCTTTCAGGGCGATGAACGCCGCTGGCCGGCGTTAAAACGCATGTCCCAGATGGTGGGTTCGCCTGTGCTCGAGGGGGAAGAGGTGCCGACGCCGGGATTTGACCTGAAGCTTTATGCGGCCTCGGATGAGCATCTGCAGGCGTCATTGGTGCGGGACATCCTTAAAACGGTCAAAGATCCCCAGAAAACAGTCGTTGTTCTGCCGGATCCGGAGGCGCTTATTCCGCTTCTATCGGAGATATCCTCGATCATTAAGGATTTTAATGTGTCAATGGGCTATCCGCTGTCGCGCAGTTCCTTGTTCTCGCTTTTGGATTTTGTCTTCCGCGCGCAATTATCCATCCGCGCAAAACATTATTACGCTCACGATTATTTAAAAGTCATGCGTCACCCGTTCGTTAAGAATTTAAAAGTTTCTTCGCACGCATCCGTTATGCGTGTGTTGATCCATAAACTGGAAGAGATGTTAACCGGGCAGATCGTTTCTCCCATCTCCGGAAAGCTTTTCTTCGCGCTGGATGAATTGGAGAACTGCCGCGAACTTTATGAGGAGACCGAAAAGACCCTTTCGAACATGTCGATCATGGCTACGAAAGAAGAACTTAAGGGCGCCCTTGCGCAAGTTCATCAGGCCTTTTTTCATCTCTGGGCGGAAATGGAAAGTTTTGATGCCTTTGCAGGTGTGCTGGAGGGATGTTTGACTTTGCTGTCCCGCAAAAGTTTTATGGAGAGTTATCCTTTGAACGCCAAGATCGCCCAGCGGATGTTCGATCTGGTTGAGGAATTCAAAAACGCGCGTTTCGCGCGGGAGAGTTTTCCCAAAGAGGAAATATTCCGTATTTTTAAAGAACGCATCGAGTCCGAGATGATCTCCTTTCAGGGCGCGCCGCTTAAAGGTTTGCAGATCTTGGGGCTTTTTGAAACGCGTTCGCTGAGTTTTGAGAATGTCATTGTGCTGGATGTTAATGAGGGTGTTTTACCGAAGCTTAAGATCTATGAGCCTTTGATCCCGCGCGAGGTCATGGTCAAATTGAATTTAGACCGGCTTGAGCTTGAAGAAGAGATCCAGCGTTATCAATTCATGCGTCTTTTGTCGTCAGCCAAGAACGTCCATCTGATTTACCGCGAGGGGGCGGACAAAGAAAAAAGCCGTTTCGTGGAGGAGCTCATTTGGGAACAGGAGAAGCTCCGCAAGGAGCTAAACCCGATCCCTGTTTCTCGTCCAGGGTTTGAGATCAAGGTTGAGGCATTGACAAAACAGGCCGTGAAAACACCGGCCATGGCCGATTTTCTAAAAGGCATGCGGTATTCGGCCTCCAGCGTTAATTCCTATCTGCGCAATCCGTATGAGTTCTATCAGAATTATGTCCTGGGCTTGCGCGAGAAAGAGGACCTTCTGGATGAACCCGAGAACCGGCAGGTGGGGGTGTTTGTTCACGGCCTTCTGGAGGAGACATACGGGCGGTTTGTCGGAAAGAACATCAAGATCGACGAGGCGTTCCGTAAATATTTCATGAGCGCCTTTGAGGTCCGTTTTGACGCCGTTTTCGGACGCAGTATGAATTCGGACGCGTTCTTGCTCAGGTCTGTTCTGGAATCCCGGCTTGTGCGGTTCCTGGAGATTGAAGAGAAAAGGCAGAAGGAAAGACCATCGAAACTTTTGTATGTCGAGAAACGCTTTGAGGACGTTGTGAATCTATCCGTCGGCGCCGTGCGCTTTGTGTATCAGGTCGACCGCGTGGATGAATACGCGGACGGCACGGTCGCTATCATCGACTATAAAACCGGCAGCGTTGATCCTATGCCGAAAGCGATCGATAAGATCGCTCGTATGGATCTCTCGCGCGAATCGATCCGCGATCATGTGAGGTCCTTTCAGATACCTCTGTATGTTCATTATCTGGATAAACAATTCCCTCAAAGAACGATCAACGCCGCGTTCTATAATCTGCGCACCATGGAACTGGATCATTTCATGACGGAGAAAGTCAAGCACGACCGCGCCCGGATCAATGAGGTGTTCCTGCGGGCGCTTGATTTTATTCTCAGCGAGATCCTTGACCCGAATGTGCCGTTTGTCTACGATGATTCTATGGAGAGACAATAGATCGATATGAAGAAATTATTTCTGTGGTTTGCCGTGTTAAGCGCGGTTGTTCTTTGGGGTGTTGGTCCTGTTTGCGCCGCGCAAGGTCAAGACCGTGTTTATGTGATATTGATCAGCGTGGACGGGTTAAGGCCGGATGCTCTGACAACGCTTGGGGAAAAAGACGCTCCGAATTTCTATCGGATGATGAAGGAAGGCGCTTATACACTCAATGCCCGCACCGATCCTGATGCCACGGTGACCATGCCGAATCACACCTGCATGCTCACCGGCCGCGGGGTCAAAGGTAAAGAGGGGCATAATTTCACCGATAACAAAGCGGATGATCTGTCGCTTCACGTCAACAAGGGAAGTTACATCAGCAGTGTATTTGATGTCGTTAAAGACCACGGCCTGACCACGGCATTATTTGCTTCGAAATTAAAATTCAAGGTCTTTATCAATTCTTACGCAGATAACCAGGACCCTCAGCGGCCCTCTAGGATCGACCACTACAGTTTGACCGATCAGGACGATGCGCTTACTTTGAATTATCTGATCAAACAGTTAAGGGACAAGCCGCCGGTCTTCAGTTTTGTGCATTTTGCCCAGACGGATGACGCGGGTCATTCCGCGGGATGGGACCTTGATCGGGATTCGCTTTATATGATGACAGTTCAACAGGCAGACCGTTATATCGGCAAGATCCTTGAGACGATCGAGCGTGAACCGTTCCTGACGGGAAACACGGTCATCGTGCTCACATCCGATCACGGGGGAATCGACAAAAACCACGGCGATGTCACAAAACAGGAAAATTTTCGCATTCCATTGATAATTTGGGGAAAAGGTGTTGCGGGGGGTAAGGATTTGTATAAAATGAATAAGGACATCAGGCAGGATCCCGGTCACAAAAGAGTTGCCTACGGCAAAGACAAACAGCCTGTTCGCAACGTCGATGCCGCCAATATCGTGTGTTCCATTTTAGGATTGCCGTTCGTGCCGGGATCGACCGTAGGAAATCCTGATGTTATCCGGTTTAATTAAATGAGTTATCACGGAGTTGAATGTGCCGCATACTATATTGATCGTCGATGATGAACCGGTCGCGCGCACCCTTGCGCAGAAGCAGGTCTCTGAAAAAGGTTATGTTGTTATCGTTGCGACCAACGGTGAAGAGGCGCTCGCTGCCATCGCCCAAAAAAGGCCTGATCTGATCCTTCTGGATGTGGAGATGCCGAAGATGAACGGCTACACGTTCGTAGGCGAGCTGGCCAAGAAAAATCTGGACCCCAAGATCCCCGTCGTGGTCCTGACCGCTCATGATGAATTGGGGCCCATCTTCAAGCGCCACGGCGTGCGCGGATATCTGATCAAACCTTTGAACATCGAGACGGTGATCGCCAAGGTCACGGAGATCCTGGGGCCAAATCCGGCATAATTTTAAGGAGAGAGCATGTCTAAAACAGTGCTGATCGTGGATGACGAAACCGTTGTTGTCGAGATCGCCAAACGCAAATTAGAGACCTTGGGTTTTAAGGTGCTTTACGCGTATGACGGTGAGGACGCGATGGCCCTTTTGGATTCTGAAAAGCCCGATCTCATTGTGCTCGACGTTCAAATGCCCAAGATGAACGGTTACACGTTTTTGACCGAACT
>CAZLRE010000123.1:0-5993 GCA_964561885.1 uncultured Planctomycetales bacterium
CGCACCGTGTTCTCCCGCAGACTTGAACTCTGCCAGAGACTTTTCTCGACGCGGAAAAAATTCAGAAGAACGATCTTTTTGATCCCCAAACTGCTCCCGCATAATAAAACGCGCTTGATGACCTGAGGCCGGGGCAGCGCCAGAACCAATGTCAAAGGCAGCGGATCAGGAGGACTAAGCGTGAGGCTGATCTCCATTTCAAGGGAATTGCCCCCTATCGATACAACTTTTCCCTCGCCGATCTTTCCGTTGATGAGCCCGACCGAAAGCCTGTGGCCGGATCTGGCTTTATGGACCTCAAGGATGTGTTTATGTCTGCGGCCGGTCAAGCGGACACGATCAGAAGAATCAATAAAGTCATTCGGTTCTAGCAGGATCAAATTCATACAGGCGGGTTAATCCCTGAGCTTTTCGAATTCGCCGGGATCCATCTTGAACGTGTGCTCAGGGCCGGGAAAAGTCTTGTGTTCAACATCGGATTTATAGCGTTTCACAGCATCCAGGATCACCGGACTGAGATCCGCATACTTCTTGGTGAATTTCGGCTGATAACGGTCAAAGAGCCCCAAGAGATCATTGATGACCAGGACCTGTCCGTCGCAATGAACGCCGGAACCGATGCCGATCGTGGGAATGCTTAATGTTTCGGTAATGACCTTAGCAAGTTCCTGAGGTATACATTCGAGCACAATACTGAAACATCCGACCTCTTCCAGGATGCGCGCGTTCTCGATGATCTCAAGCGCCGCTGACGCATCTTTCCCCTGCACCTTAAAAGTCTCCGCGGTCTGCGGTGTCAGGCCGGTATGCCCCATAACAGGAATGCCCGCTTTCACGATCGACTCGGCAACAAAAGGGCATTGGCGGAACCACTCGAGTTTGACCGCGTCACATCCGGCTTCTTTGATAAAACGCTCGGCGTTCTTGACCGCCTGCGTCGGGTCGGCCTGATAGGAATCATAGGGCATATCTCCGACGAGAAGCGCATTCTTAACACCGCGGCGAACGGCCTTGGCGTGATGCAGCATCTCCGGCATATAAACCAGCGTGGTCGAATCCAGCCCCAAAACAACATTCGCCAGAGAATCGCCGACCAACACAATATCAATACCTGCCTTGTCCACCAAAAGACCGGTGGCATAATCGTAAGCGGTGAGCATTGTGATCTTTTCACCGCGTTTTTTCTTGGACACAATCGATTCAATAGTGCTCATCAAAACCCTTTATGTTTTTTTGGATTCTTCAGCAGACCCGGCGCCGCTTAAGTAACGGTCCATGGCAATGGCCGCGAATTTTCCGCTGGCAAGCGCGTCCACCAGATGACCCGCGCCGGAGATGACATCCCCCGTCGCAAAAATTCTTTCGATGGATGTCTGCGCGGTCTCAGGGTCGACCCATAGAACGCCTTCGTCCGTCCACTTGAGATCCGGTAAAAATCGCTTGATGGAATCGCTCGGCTGTGTGCCTTGCGCCAGAATAACAGTGTCGGCCTCAAGCAAAAACTCCGATCCCGGCACAGCCTTAAGCTCCCATTGCTGACCTGGCTTCTCAACAAAATCCAGACGTTCGCAGAGCACACCTTTCACGTGATTGTCGGATGTGGCAACGATCTCCAGAGGCCGCACCAACGATTCAAACTTTAAACCTTCTTCGATCGCGTTCTTGCGCTCGATCGCGTGGACTTCAATTTCTTCTTCAAGACCCGGAAAAACAACCGAGGCTTTTCTTCCCAGGCGCACAGCGATGCGGCCGCAATCAATGGCCGCGTGACCTGACCCGATCACAGCGATCTTCTCGCCGAACAAGGGCTGGACCGGCGTCTTGGACGGATTCGTACCCTGCCAGAGATTAATGTTCATTAAAACTTCCTGCACGTAATGAACACCTATCAAACCCTCGCCGGGGATCTGCGAGATTTTCGGGCTCGCGCAACCGACCGCAAGGAACATAAAATCATAATTGCTCATGATCTCAGCAACAGTGATCGTTTGCCCGAGAACAACATTGGTTTGGATCTCCACACCCAATGCGATAACATCACTGATCTCGGCTTCCAGAACGCGCACGGGCAGACGGAACTCCGGAATGCCGTAACGCAATATCCCGCCCGGTTTGGGCAGGCCTTCAAATACGGTGACGGCATATCCCTTCTGGGCCAGTTGGGCGGCCGCAGCCAATCCCGACGGACCGGAACCGATGACCGCAACTTTCTTTCCGTTCTTGGGAACGGATAGGCGGTCTTTCGGAGCCTGACGCGTCCGTCCGTTATCCGCGGCATAACGCTCAAGCGCGCGGATGCCGATGGCGGCATCATCGTCATTAAAAACGCACGCGGTTTCGCACGGGGCCATGCAGATGCGTCCGCAGACGCCGGGCAGAATATTCGCTTCACGGATGCGGTTTAACGCGCCCGTGGCATCGCCTTCCCTCAACATACGGATAAATCCGGGGATGTCGATTCCCAATGGACAGCCATCCAGGCACGTCGGCTGGGCGCACTGGGGACAACGGCGCGATTCCGTGAGGGTTACCGGTTTGGGATACCCAAGCGAGACTTCGGTAAAATTCTTGACCCTGCGGTCTTTAGGCTGTTGAACTGGCTGGGGCTGCCCCATCCGTGCGGCTCCGTTATTTATTTCCAGTTAAAAAAAGACGCCCGGGACTCGGAGGCGCTTTCCGCTGGTACGGCGGCTAGACCGCCCATGCGGATCTTTAAATATTCAAAATCCACCTGGTGTCCGTCGAAATGCGGGCCGTCGATCGAGGCCAGACGAATTTCACCGCCCACCTTCACGCGGCACGAGGCGCTCAGACCCAGCGCATCAAGCATCATGGGATTGAGCGTCACATAGATCGGGACATTTTTCTCTTTGGTCATGCGCGAAGCCGCTTCCATCATGTCCACAGAACCTGCGGCATACACACAATCGACCGGCTGTTTGTCCAAGAAAGTTTTCAGGAATTCGGAAGCCAGCGCCCGGCGTTCGTAGGAACCGTCGTTGGTCGTGACATAAACCTCGTCGCAGACAATGCGCATCTGGGATTCGAGCATCATGGCGCGTTTGGTCTTGGCGCCGATGATGCCGATGACCTTGTTCCCCGCTTTCTTGAGCGACCGGCAGATCGGCAGCATGTGCGCGGCGCCGATCCCGTGGGCCACACAAACGACAAGCCCGAATTTACGAACCACCGCCGGAACGCCCAACGGCCCAAGGACCAGATGGATATCCTGGTTGATGGAAAACGCGCCTAACTGACGCGTGGTCTCCCCGATCTCGTGAATAATAAGCGAGATCGTTCCTTTACGTGTGTCGGATTCAACTATGGTCAAAGGTATCGGAACAGATTCGGCAAAAGGCGTGACCATCACATATTGACCGGGGAGAAATTGCTGGGCGATCTTGGGAGCGGCGATATCAAGCCGTTTGATGTTCTGGTTTAAAAGTTGTTTGTTGAGGACTTTGAACATGATTCGATTTTAAAAGATATAAAGAGGGCTGACAAATGATCGAGGTAGCGTAGGGGAGGGTTTTAAACCCTACCCTATCTCTTTACCTCTGACATCACAGAATCCCTCTACCTCTTTTTGAGCATTTTCCTAAACTGCGCCAACGAACGCGTATTGAGCACATCTTCCGCCGTCAACCACGCCCGGCGGGCAACACCGACACCATAGTTCATGTAACTTAAATGTTCAACGGCGTGCGCGTCGGTATTGATGAGAAACTTGACGCCCAAACTGCGCGCGAAATAAGCGTTGGCTGAATCCAGGTCGAGCCGTATCGGAAAGGCATTGATCTCAAGACACGTGCCTGTATCCGCGGCCGCATGGCAAAGCTCCTTAAAATCGATCTCATACCCGTCGCGCTTGCCGAAATGACGCCCGAACGGATGCCCGATGGCGTGCACAAATTTATTCCGGCAGACCTTGATTAGCCTCTGGGTCATTTTTTCTTTGCTTAACTCAAAGGCGCTGTGCACCGAGGCGATAACAAAATCCAAACGCGACAAAGTGTCCTCATTGTAGTCCAAATTCCCATCACTGTCTATTTCTACTTCCGAGCCGCAGAGGACCTGAAAACCCTTTAATTTCTTGTTGAGCTTCTCGATCTCTTTGATCTTATCCATCAGCCTTTCGCGAGACAGGCCATTGGCAACCTTGAGCTTTTCTGAATGATCGCTTAATGCCAGATATTCATATCCCAAAGCCTGCGCAGCCGCGGCCATATCTGCGATCGTGTTTTTTCCGTCCGAATAGGTCGAATGCGTGTGCACATCGCCTTTGATGTCCTTGAGCGTGACAAGCTCAGGGATCTTCTCTCCCGCAAAGATCCTCTCCATCCCGATCTCTTCGCGCAGCTCCGGTGGTACGAACGGCAAACCAAGAGCCTTAAAACATTTCTCCTCAGTGTCGCAAGAGATCAGCGTCTCCTTCTCCCCCTTGACCTTGAACACACCGTATTCCGAGACCTTCATGCTGTTTTTGATCGCAAGCTGCCGGAGGGCCACATTAAATGCCTGCGAACCGGTCAGATGCACAAGGGCCGCGCCGTAAACATCCGCGTCGATGATCCTCAGATCAACCTGAACATTGTCCTTGGTCAGAATTGATGACTTAGTCTCTCCGTGCCCGTTGATATTTTTGACCTGGGGCAGATGAACAAAGGCGTCCATGACTTTTGCGGCGTCTTTGGCCTCAACCAAAAGATCGATATCACCGATGGTTTCCTTACAGCGGCGCAGACTTCCGGCAACATCGATGCGCTTGACGCCGGGCAAGGCCTTGAGCGCCGTGATAAAACTTTCCGCCACCCCGGTTGCAACGTCGATAGTCATGCGTTTCTGGCCTTCTTTGACGATCGCAATGCCTTTGGCGATATTCTCAATGGTTTTTTCTTTGAATCCGGGTAAGGCAGAGAGTCTTCCTTCCTGTAAGGCACGGGCCAGATCATCAACCGATTTGACCTTTAACTCTTCAAAAAATAGTTTGGCTTTCTTCGGTCCGACGGACGGGATAGACATCACATCCAAAAGGCTCTCGGGAACTTGGCGGGTGAGTTTGTCGTAAGCTTCCACGCGGCCGGTCTTAAGGAATTCATTGATCTTCTCCTCCAGCGCCTTTCCGATCCCGGGCAGTTCACCCAGCCGTCCTTCGCGGGCGATGACCTCAATGTCCTCCACCAAACCGGAGATGTTCTCTGCCGCTTTGAAATACGCCCGGACCTTGAATGGGTTTTCATTGGCAATTTCCAGCAACCGGCCGAAACGGTTGAACAGATCCGCAATGTCTTGATTCTTCATATCCTCTCCCGAAAGCAAAACAAGAGACCTGTCAAAGGTCGATCGTCAAAACTCGACGGCGCAGGACACGGCCTACGATGGCGTTCCCATCATCAACCCCAGACGTCTCCTTATAACCTACGACGAATTTCACCTCATTGGTCCCGTAACCGTCCAGGATCTCAAATATCTGGCCATCGGTTGTGACAGAATCCAGCGTATCGACCGAAGCAAAGACTTCTTCAGTGATACAGCTGGTGTCCCGGGTCGACCAGTCGACCGTGCACAGAACAACACTGCCGAAGGAGGAATTACCCACATCCGGATAGGCAATAATGAACTGCGTTGCTGAAATAAAGCCGCACGCGACCGCCCCCGTGTCCTGCGAGGTGGGATTAAAATCCGTGACCGCACCGAGGGTGATGGTCGTGCCGGAAGTGGTGCCCGCCCTCAAATGCCCAGCCGAGTTTGTCTCATTGTTATAAACCACAACAAAACGGTCGGCATCCGGGGGGCTGCATGTTAACGTGTTGGATACATTGTTGGTCGTAATGGTGACAACAGACCCCCACGTGATCGTATTCCCTGACGTCGTACCCGCCACAACAAAACCATCGGAGGCATCAGCCCCACGGTAGGCCATGACGAATTTATCATCGTCGAGTTTGGCAGGCTGGTTGTATTGAGCGAAATAGTCGGTCGCCGCATAGTCA
>CAZLRE010000124.1:0-5991 GCA_964561885.1 uncultured Planctomycetales bacterium
CCAATGCCGGTCCGGCCGCTGCGCGCAACAGGGGCGCCGCTGATTCCAAGGGCGAACTCATTTTATTCACAGATTCGGATTGTGTCGCCCATAACGACTGGGTCGAGAGGATCGTAAGCGGTTTTACCAGCGATGAAATTGCTGCAGTCTGCGGAAGTTATGGTCTTGCGAACCCCCAAAGTGTTCTTGCCAGTTGCATTCATGACGAGATCCTGTTCCGGCATCGACGTCGGATGTCGTCCTACCCCAGGGCATTTGGCAGTTACAACGTCGGTATCCGAAGGTCCGTCTTTTGGAAGGTCGGGGGTTTTGATGAATCCTACCGCCGGGCGAGCGGAGAGGATAACGATCTTAGTTACAAGATCCTTAAGACCGGCGGACGCATTTTTTTTGTCAAAGATGCTTTGGTCGACCACTATCATACGGCACGTTTACGGAAATATCTTGCAGAACAGTTTCGCCACGGTTTTTGGCGGGCCAAGATCTACAGCCAACATCCCGATATGGCCAAGGGAGATGACTACACGTTCTGGAAAGACATGATCGAAGTACCGCTGGCCGGATTGACGTGCCTGATATTGCTTCTTATCTTGACCGGCGCGCTGCGGCCTGCATATCTTATCTTGTTTATTATCCTGCCTTTTGGATTGCTTGAAATTTATTTCGCAACCATCATTTGCCGCAGTATTTATTCAAAATTTTATTTCAGTTTTGTCATGTTCCTGCGCGCCTTTGCGAGAGCCTTTGGTTTGTCGACGGGAATCCTTGATTATTTAATTAAAATAATTAAAAAATAATGTCAAAAAAAACCAATTAAACCTTGAAAGCGAAAGTTGCTATGTTAATATGAAAACAAATTCGCAGAAACGAGTGCAACTTTATTAATCTATTCACTTTAGGATTCGATAGGGCAGCTCATGTCATACCATCAACTGCTAGGTTTTGATAAGGAACCTTTTTCAACAAGCCCGGATCCTGAATTTTTGCACCTGACCAGGGAGCACGAGATCGCTCTGACCAATACTTTGATCGAACTGCGTTTGCGCCGCGGGCTTATGGTGATCTTCGGCGACATCGGCACTGGCAAAACGACCCTGTCGCGCAAACTTGTCCAGGAGCTGCGCCAGCGTCAGGACATCCTGTTTCATATGATCCTCAATCCATCCTTCACCAGCGAAGAGCAATTTCTGGCCTCTTTGATCCGTAACTTCAATATCCCGACAAATTCCCGCCTGATGCTTGCCTCGCCGGACATCATGGAGCTAAGAGACGCCGTTGAGAAATTTTTGATCCACAAAACCGTTCAGGAAAAGAAAACGGTCGTGCTGATCATCGATGAGGCACAAAAACTCACCTCCGAGATCCTCGAAGCGCTTCGGTTGCTTTTGAATTTTGAGACCAATCAATACAAGCTCATTCAGCTCGTGCTTTTGGGGCAGATGGAGCTTTATCCGAAAGTGGCCTCCATGGCCAATTTCATGGACCGCATCAGTTTTCAGTACACGCTGCATCCGCTGAGCTTTGAGGACACCAAGGCGATGATCGATTTCCGTCTACAAAAGGCCTGCGTGAATGGTGCCCCTAAAATATTCTTGGACGAGGCTGTTTCGGAGATATACAGAGTCACCGGCGGTTATCCCCGGCGGATCAACATGCTTTGTCACCAGATCCTCAAACAGCTCGTGGTGGAAAATCAGAAAATCGTGGATCGTCAATTTGTCCGAAGCTTAACGAACCGTCCGTATGGCGCGGGTTCGTCCGATGAGGGCATGGTTTGGAACCAGCCCTCACTGACGGGCGGGCAATCATTGATCGGCTGAGAACCAACTTATGGCTAAAGAGACCGCAGAACAAAAACTTCTAAAGATCCTTGAGACCTCAGGGGCGACCACCAAATCGAAGGCCGTGATCCCGGTTAAAGCACCGCGCCGTTCTTTTCAGTTCTCCGTCGGGATGTTCAACGGGATCCTGGTCGTTGTCATTCTGGGCTGCCTGGCCATGCTGGGATATGAACTGCAGACCGGCAGTCAGCTTTTGCGCCAGCAGGTGGATTTTGATCTAAGCGCCATGGGGCCCCATGTTGATGATATCGCGGGGTTCAAACCTCGCGATATATCTTTTTACGCCCAGAAGATCGGCACACGGAATATTTTCAAACCGTATGAAAAAGAGCAAATGGACAAAGTCTCTGTGGCTGCCAAGCCGGATTTAGCCAGGAAATTGTCCAAGTACAAGTTGGTTGGCGTGGCTTGGCTCGATTTACCAGAATCAGCTTCCGTCATGGTTGAAGACACGACCCATGGCATGACCTATTTCTTGCGAGAAGGGGAAAAATTAGACGACGTAACCATCAAAAGCATCTACACCGACCGTGCGGTTTTTGGTTACGAAAACGAGGAGATCACAATCAAGCTATGAGAACACATACCTTCAAACTCAAAATTTTGTTTTTGACGGTGCTCACCTTTGCCGTGCCCATCGCTATGCTCGGCATTGCCAGGGCGCAGGAGGATTCGGATGCCGAAAAGCCGAAACCGATCATCCTGACCGAGCCCAAAGAAAGTCTTGAGGACCGTCTGGCGCGCAAGATCACGCTGGATGTGCGCGACATGAACATTGTTGACATCCTCAAGTTCCTTGCGGTCAAAGGGGAGTTCAATGTGGTCATCAGCCCGACGGTTGAGGGGAAAACCACGGTCCTATTGCATAATGTCGGCATCAAGGACGCGATGGACATCGTTGTGATCTCCAACAAACTGGCGTATCACATCGAAAGCGATATCGTCCAGATCATGACCTCCGCCGAATTTGAGTCCATTTACGGCAAAAAGTTCAGCGATAAAACGGAAGTCGCCGTCATCCATCTTCAGTATTCCAAGCCCAGCTATATTTTGGCGGCTCTGGATAACATGAAAACAAATGTCGGAAAGATCATCATTGACGAAGACACGGGTTCGGTGGTCCTGATCGACACGCCGAAATCCATTGACCAGATGAAAGAAGCCATTGCGCAGCTTGAAAAACCCTTGGAAACGGTCATGTATGTCCTTAAATATGCCAGGGCGGATGTTATTGCCGAGAAATTACGTTCACGCATCGACGCGAAAGCTGTTGGTTCCATAACGGCCGATGAACGCACCAACCAATTGATGGTCCGCGTGTTCCCTGAGCGCCGCAAAGAAGTTGAAAAGATCATTTCTGAACTTGATCTTCCCACCAAAGAGGTGCTGATCGTTGCCAGGATCCTGCAAGTTGTCATGAAACCCAACTACGATGTCGGTGTGGATTGGAGCCTGAATTTTCAGAGCAGCAACGATCCGACGCTCAGAAAGATCAGTTTCACAAATCTGTACATGAACGAAAGCAACCTTTCCGCTTCGGATAATCTTAAGAATCTTTACGGCAAGATCGGCGTCGGAGATTTCTCCGCCGATGAGTTCTCCACCGCGATCAGGGCCCTTCAGGAAGTCAGCGACACCAAGATCCTTTCCAATCCGCAGATCCTTGTGACCAATAATGAAGAGGCCAAGATCCATATCGGGGACACGGTTCCCTATATTATTTCGACCGTTAACGGCACAGGGGATAATGCCATCACCAGCGAAGATGTGCGTTTTATTGATGTCGGTCTTAAATTGAATGTGACCCCGACGATCAATGATGACGGCATCGTTACCATGCGCCTGCGTCCTGAGATCTCGAACGTGGTCGGCCGTTTGGAATCCGACGGCGGCGGTATCCCGCAGGTCAACAAGACAGAGGTCCAGACAACGCTGATGGTCAAAGACGGCATGACGATCGTCATGGCAGGTCTTCGCAAAGAGGACAAGACCCATGTGAAAAAGGGATTACCGGTCCTGATGAACGTTCCGTATTTGGAAAAATTATTCAGCCGCACGTCGGATTCGATCGAATCAACGGAAGTCATTATTCTCATCACGCCCCATATTGTTGATCCGAGCGACACATATTTGAAAGAAAGAGGCTCCATCAAGCCGCCGAAAACGTACAGATAAGTTGGGTATAGTTCTTTAACCAGACTCATTAACTGGAGAAAATCAATGTTCCTAACAACCAGAAATATGCACAAACCAACAGGCCGGGCGGTGGTTTTAACGCTTCTGCTGATGGTTGGCCTTACCGCAGGGTGGTCTGATGTCCTTTGCGCCCAAGATTCGGGCGAAGAGGAACAGCTGCTTTCAGAACGCGAACAATTTGTTAAAGAGATCAGACGCGTCGAGAACCTTAACAGGAAATACACCAAAGAGATCCAGGACGTTAAGGAATCCATGAACCAGCAGCAGGAAGCGTTCAATAACCGCGTCAATCTGCTGGAAGAAAAGCTCAACAAGAGCCAAGTTAAGACGCCCAAGGAGAAATCGGCGGACCCTTCCCAGATGATCAGCGCCGAGATGGAAGAAAAAACTTACGACATCCTTTCGCAGGGCATCCAATTAGATCCGAACGATGAGAATTTCCGGGAAGAATTGGCCAAGGCGCATTACAACATGGGGAACATTTTTTTTCAGCGCGGCGAATATCAGCGCGCGATCGTTGAGTTCTATCAGGCCGTGGACTTAAGCCCTTATGATGCGGACACGCACTTTAACCTGGCGTTCGTCAGCGGAGAATATCTCAAGGATCAGGAAACTGCGCTTAAACATTATCAGTGGTACCTGTACTTAAGACCGGATGCCGATGACATCGATCTGGTGAGGGAGAAAATGGCTGCTGCCAAGCTTCATATCCGTTCCCGTATCGATTCACCGTTAGACAAGGACAGAGGTTTCGAGAACGTCATTCGTTAAGGTCTTTGCGCAAACATTTGGGTTTTAAGTCAGAGGATCTATGAATAAATTTGGTGTAAGAATCGGCATACTGGTGTTAGCGGCGATAGGAACATCCGGCATCATACCTGCATCAGCGAACAATTTGTCTGTCAGCAATGTGTCTTTAGGGTCGCGCGATATCAATGCCAGCACGGTGGTCGTTGAATTTGACGTCAGTCTGGAAAATTCCTGGCGCAACAAGATCAACCATGATGCGGTGTGGTTGACCGTCCGTCTTTACGATCCCAACAGCAGCCCTGTTCATAAAAAACTCTGTTCCATGACCGCCGCAGGCGTTGATCCTGCCGGATTCTCCGCCGGAACTACCAGCGGCATGGAGTTGTATATTCCCTCCGATAAAGCCGGAGCTTTCTGGCGTAGGTCCGAGTACGCTTCTCCAGGCAATGTGTCATCGCAGAACATTCAGTTGGCGGTCGATTATTCCAGCTGCGGATTTACTTCGAGCGATGAGATCGTGGCGAGCGTCATGGGCATCGAGATGGTCTATATCCCCGAAGGCGCGTATTACGCCGGGGACAATGCCTCAAGTACAGCTTCTCTGGACCAGGGATCTTCCGATACCAACCCATGGTACATCAACAGTGAATCCGCCATCTCTGTCACGAATGCGGTCTCCAACGGGTTCCGTTATGTGACGGGCGGAAACATTGGGGAGGATGCCACCGGAACGCAGTTCACTATCCCGGCCACATTCCCGAAAGGGTTCAATGCGTTCTATGTGATGAAATATGAGGTCACGGAAGATCAGTGGGTGGAATTCATCAATGCTCTGCCGAGCGCTGCCGCCCGCGCCCATCATGATATCACCGACAGCAACCATAAGAATTCGGATACGGTCATCGCCAGAAATTCAACAGTTTGTTCCGGTTCTCCGGTTGTCTGTTCCTCATCAAGACCGGCCCGCGCTATGAGTTATTTGAGCTGGATGGATCTGGCCGCCTTTTTGGATTGGGCGGCATTAAGGCCTATCTCTGAATTGGAATTTGAAAAGATCGCCCGCGGTCCCGTGCTTCCCATTAACGGCGAATATGCCTGGGGCACGACGGACATCATCGCAGCTTCCACGCTTTCGGGAACCGAGGAGGACGGAACGGAAACGGTCACGACAACAGGGGCCGCTTCTGACAGGGATCTTTTCCAA
>CAZLRE010000125.1:0-2425 GCA_964561885.1 uncultured Planctomycetales bacterium
CTCGCCGATCATCAGCGGCACATCAAATTCCGCTTGTTTAACGGTGTTGTCAGTCATTTTTCCGTCCAGAAAAGCGTCCTGCAGGGTGACCTGGGTCGCGGGCGGGACCGGTGTCGGGCCGGTCGCGCAGCTCCAGCAGTAATAATGGAACTGATACGCCACGTTGGTCCATTGATACGTGGAGGGATCGGGAAGCCAGTCCCAATCATTGTCCACCATGGGCCAGCGTGAACCGTCAACCCACAAACCTTCCATCATGATCAAATGTTCAGGATCGATCGCGCGGATGGCGTCATAAAGACGGTCATACAAACTCCACAGTATGGCCGGCGATTGGGCGCCTGCCGGTTCGTTCAAAAGATCATAACCAACGACCGCGGTATTATTTTTATAACGGTTGGCCATCGCCTGCCAGAGTTCGATGGTGCGTCTGCGGTAACATTCTCCGACGGTGACGGTCTGGCCGTTGCAAACAACTTGTTCGGTGTCGTTAAATAACTTATCAAAGCCTTTATCACCCGTGTTGTCCTGCTCGCTCTGGGCGCCCGGTGCGCCGTGCAGGTCAAGAAGCACATACAGCCCGCGGTCGGCGGCGAACTCGATGACACGGTCGATGTGATCAAAATTAAATTCACTGCCCACCCAGTTAAGGTTGGCATCAAGCTCGCGGATGTCGCGGTAATACACGGGCAGCCGCACCGTGTTCATTCCCAGACGCATGATGCGGTCGAAGTCGTCGGCCTTTAAATAGTCCTCTTTAAAATCGGCCATTAATTGGGCAACGGCTTCGGGACCGAAACGCTGGGTGAGGATCTCGCGGAACATCACGTCATCCTCGACAGCGACCTCAGGATCGTAACCCTGATCCCCCGGCTTTTTGACCGCCGGATGGCTGACCCCGTAGATCATCCAGGGTTCGATGATAAAAGCATTTCCGAGATTGACGCCTCGCAATGTGACCGGATCGCCAAATCCGTTTTGTTCTCTTAACACCCTGCTGTTGGCTTTGACGAATGCTGTGGGATTGAAATAAAGCGCCGGACCCCAGGCCGTTGAATCAACGACCTGATCACTGCCGTTGAGAACGACAGCGCGGGCGCGATACCATTTTCCCGACGTTGCCGCCAGCGGCGATGCCGGAGGCGCGCCCTGATAAATATTAAACCAGGGGCCGTTCTTCGCGGCGGCCTGTTCGATCTGATAGACCACTGCCTGAGGGATAGGTTTCAGTGCGATCTGCCCCTGCTGCAATGAGGCATGACTGAGCAAAACCGGCTGGGGAATATAGTGCGCGACATCACTATAGTCAGAGACATAGGCTGCAGCGCCGTTATCACTCGAAACGCTTTCCCAGCGCACCCTCAGCCATGATTCCGAAAGATGCGATAACACAAATGAATTGCCTGTGCCGCTATAAACGGCCTGCCACGGACCGTTAGGACCGGCAGTGCTTTCTTCCAATAGATAACGCGCCGCCTCAAGTGAACGCGACCACACGGCCCTGCCTTCGGGCAAGACAGCCAGGTCAAAGACCGGCACGGATTTGCTCGCCTTGATGCCGTCAAGATAATAGGTTCCCGGCCAATACGTCTGGAACTGGAGCTTGTTGATGTCGCTGAAATCAAGATCAGGCGCGAGCGCTTCTAACGGCACCCACAACTGGGTCCACTGCCCGTTGGTGGCACCCTTGCGCGACCAGACCACCTGCTTGTCGTAAAATCCGTCGGGAATGGGATCGGCGTGATAATTATTCCAGTCAAAAAACTGAACACCCATATTATTATCCATAGCGTTCGTGCCTTGCGCATAAAGCCAGAAGGACACACGGTCGTATCCCATGGAAAGCATCTGTGTCGGCGTCAGGGCCACATGCCAAAACGACTGCTGAGGATTTGGGTCGGTCACATCCGGGCATTGGCCGGGCATGCAGAGCTTTTTCTCCTGCGATTTTAATCCGGTGCCGCCCCAGAAATCCGTGAGCGTCAATTTCCAGGACTGCGTCCCGTCCTTGACAATGGTATCATCTACCGACACGCTTCCAAACCAACCCCAGCCGCAGTTCCCGGCGGAATTAGGATCTGAGGCAGTGCATGTTCTCGGCGCCGGTTCGTTATCCAGACGGTATTTGCGGTCATCTTCAAATGACTGATAAGCGCGGTCAGCGCTTACTACCTGGATATCATCGAAATAATATGTTCCCGGCCAGAAATTCACGAACTCGATGCGGTTGATGTCATCGAACTGAAAATCACCGGGCAGCTGGGAGAACAGCACGGAGAGCTCGGTCCATTGTTCGAACTCGGCCAGCTTGGTGGTCCAGACCTGAAAACCGTTGGTGTAATGCAGATTGTCGAAAAATTTAACCGCCACATCATTGCGTTTGCTGTCCTGCGGGCCGTTCTGCGGGCTGGCCCAGATCCAAAAC
>CAZLRE010000125.1:2435-5910 GCA_964561885.1 uncultured Planctomycetales bacterium
AAACGGTCATGACGGTTCATCTGGGCGTTGAAATGGCCGGCTTCCTGCTGGGCGTAGATGTTCCCCCCGCCCCAATTGGATGCGGATGAGATCCTCCAGGAACGGCTGCCGGAATGGGACCTATCGGTGGCGATCCCGACGGTGATCGTACCCGGATCCCAGGTGTCACCGTAAATGGACGTGCCATTGTCCTCAAAATTCTGGAACATCCGCCCGTTATGGGTCGCGTTGAATAAGGAGGCGACCTCAAATTCGCTCAAAGCCCGGTTATATACACGTACCTCATCTACGGACCCGAGCAGGCGCTGAGAATCCGTGGCTCTTTTCCCTATATAGATGTCATAATCTGTTAACGGTGTGATGTCAAAGAACCGCTGCTGCTGCGCAATTCCGTCAATATAAACCCGTGCCATTTGGCTGGGACGGTCGTACGTGACCACAAGATGATGCCATTGGTTACGGGGAAGATCCGTCGTGCTGATGACATAATCGGTCTCGTTCTGCGGAAAAGGAAGACCGTCGGCCACGATGTTGGCGCCTGTCCCTCCGCCGTTGGGATTGGTCGGCGGATGCCATTGAAAACCATACACATTGGCCCATAAATGAACGCCGGCACGGCCGGGTGTTCCCCCGGGACCAGGACTAAACTCCAGCAAAGGGCTTTGCACGTTGGTTTCAGAAGTGGTCGATGTGTTATACCAGACCGACAGCGTCAATCCGTCACCCGCACCGACATTGAGCGAAGCGCTTTTAGGAATATGGATAAAATCATCTACCCCGTCGAAGTCAAATGCTCCTCCCAACCTTCCCCCCGCCGGATCGTAGGCGGCCCCGCTCACAGTTCCGTGATTACCGAGAGTGCTCTCATCCTTGACCACACCTGCAACCGGCGCTTGATCAAACGGCATATAAAGCACCAATCCGTCGTTGAGATCGGCGAACGATGGAGGCTGCCAGCCAATCAACAAAACAATTCCGGCGCAAAGCGCAATAAGGGTATTTTTCATATTCTTCTCCCGAGGTAGGATTGATTTGGGGATTAAGGGAAACTAAAAATCACCGCGCACACAAGCACTTAGAAAACTAATCAAAAGCAGAACACATGAGCACAAAAAAACACAAGCCACTTGAATTCTTCATGTGCTCTTGTGACTTGTGTTCATGTGTTCTTTCTTATTCTTCCCAAGCGATCGAGTCCGGGGACGCTTCATCAGCAGTTGGGGACGATACCCGTCCGGCGGCTTCAGCAACGCCCACGGCTTCGCGCTCCCCGCCCTGTTTCTTGGGCAGGAAATGGATGTTGTTGGCTGTGATCCTCACGCGGCTCTGGGTCTTGCCGTCTTTCTCCCAGCGGTCCTGGCGCAGGCGGCCTTCCACAATAATGCCGCTGCCTTTGGTCAGATATTTGGAACAGTTCTCGGCCACGACTCCCCAGACCTCAACGTCAAAATACGAGACCTCCGTTGTCTTCTCGCCGTTCTTGCTGAAGACGCGATTGTTGGCGATCGACAAACTGCACACGGCCTTGCCCGAAGGCGTGTATTTCATTTCCGGGTCTCTGGTGAGATTGCCCATGATATTGACGCTGTTTAAACTCATGCGGACTCCTTTAGATTAAGATAGGGTTGATTACATGAAGGTCTGTCTTATTCGACCCATTGTCTGATCTGTGTCGTGGACGCATCGTCCAATTTAGTGAAATAGATCGCGATGCCTTCGCCGGCCGCGACGCGCGAGATGCGCGCGGAGCCTTCTGCGCCTTTGTGCGCCGGCCCCGACGGATGATCAATGACGAAGGTCAGCTCATCATTGAGCTGCATGTGCACGCCGGCTTTGATCAGGATAAAGGCGCTTTTCGGTGAAAGATCGCGGATGCGTCCGGTCAGAGTGACCTGCGATCCGAAACTGATCTTGACCGTAAGGTTGACCTGTACGCGCTGATTTTGACGCTGATTTTTATTGGGATCGGATTGGTACATGTTGATTCGCAAATGATATTGAAATTGTCAATATCATACCACTAGATAGAAAAAATGGACGAGATTATTCTGCTCTATCCCTTTTCCTCCAGCTTAAAACCCAGTTTTGCAAAATAATCCGGCACCGGCGCTGTCAGTGCCATGCGTTTTTGCGTGTGAGGATGATTGAACTCGATCGACCACGCGTGCAGCGCAAGAAATTTAAAGCCGCCCTTCCCGTAGCGGTCATCCCCCACCACCGGATGTCCGCGGTCCGCCAGATGAACGCGGATCTGGTTCTTGCGTCCCGTCAGAAGATTGATCTTAAGCAGACTGTACTTCGTGTTTTCCTGGAGGACCTCATACTGGGTCCGCGCCAGCTTTCCATCTAAGGAATCCTCGGAAGAATGGACCACATAATCCTCATCTTCGGTGAGATAACTGGAGATGGTGTCCGATTTTTTGGTCAAATGACCGTTTACCGCCGCATAATAAATTTTGACCGTGTTCTTCCAATTGCTCTTGAGATATTCCTGAACTTTTTCGGACTTGGCGAAGATGAGGATCCCGGTCGTGGCCTGATCCAGCCGATGCACCACATACACGCACTTGCGGGATTTGACCTGCCCCTTGCGGACATAGACATTGAGGGCATGATGAACCGTGTCGGTCTTGTTCCATAATGCCGCCACCGTCAGAACACCGGCAGCTTTGTTCCCGACGATCAGGTCGCGGTCCTCGTAAAGGATCTCAAAACCCTTGGGCTGATACTTTCTGGGAATGTTTGGCTTCATGACGGGTGAACCGGCTCCGGGAAAATCTCCTTATTTATTGCCGGAAAGAACGCTTTCGAGTTTGGAAACAACTTCTGGCGACATCGGGTCAACCCCTTTGTCGAAACGCGCCACCACTTCCCCGTTGGGATCGACCAGAAATTTGTTGAAATTCCAGGTGATATCCCCCTTGAACGGGGATTCCTCGGTGAGATATTTATAAAGCGGATTGATGTCCCCGCCCTTGACGCTGGTTTTGGCAAAAAGCGGGAACGATGTTTTAAATTTAAGCGCGCAGAATGTTTTGATGTCCGCATTGCTGCCCGGCTCCTGACCGAAGAAATTATTGGCCGGGAACGCGAGGACCTCGAAACCTTTATCCTTATACGCTGCGTACAACTTTTCCATGCCGGCATACTGCCCGGTGTAGCCGCACTTGGAAGCTGTATTGACGATCAGAAGCGCCTTGCCTTTGTAACCGGCCAGGTCGACTTCTTTCCCATCGATGTCGGTCATTGTAAATGAATGGACATTGCGCGTTTGCGCATGAAGGGGAACAGATAGAACACACAATAAAGCGAGCAACAAAATATTCCTGATGATCATTTTTCCACTCCTGTTAGCGCCGCAAGAAGCGGGCGAAGGCGATCCCCGCCCAGCCGCAGGCGAACATAATGATATATCCGACGATCCCTCCGGCGAAGAACATCGGTTTTGTATTTCCGGTGGATTGGGCCAGCGCAC
>CAZLRE010000126.1:0-3908 GCA_964561885.1 uncultured Planctomycetales bacterium
CACAAAGGCGTGCTGGGCATCGTGGCCTCGAAGATCGTGGAGAAATATTACCGTCCTACGATCGTGATCTCGGTCGAGGACGGGCTCGGCACCGGATCCGCGCGGTCCATTGAAGGTTTTCATCTGGTCGATGCGCTGGCGAATTGCTCAAGTTCTTTAGAAACGTTCGGCGGGCACAAACGCGCCGCAGGATTAAAGCTCCGTCACGAGAATATCGATGTCTTTCGCCAGGCCATCAATGATTTTGCCAAAGAAGTTTTGGCGGCAAGCGATCTGACACCGGCGTTGGACGTTGATTGCGAAGTCCCGTTTAGCGCGCTTGATCTTGATTTTGTCGATCTGGTGGACAGTCTTGAACCGCACGGGGAAGGCAATCCATCGCCGGTCTTGTGCACGCGCAATCTGACGGTCAAAAGCCATGCGAGTGTGATGGGCAAGGGAACGATCAAATTCTGGGTCACGGACGGTCAGAACAGTTTCTCCGCGGTCGGTTTCGGCATGAGCGAATACCAGCCGCTCATTAAACCTGGCGCGAACGTGGACCTTGCCTACAGCCTCATCATTGACGACTGGAACAAAGCCCCCGTTGTTCAGCTAAAGCTCAAGGATATCCGTCTAAGCCGATAATATTTTGGAAAAGTAAAAAGACCAATGGTGTTATGGCCATTGGTCTTTTTGTTTATATACAGAATATCGGTGATTATGCTTTGACAGCTTTGCCCGCGCGGATGCAGGAGGTGCAGACGTAGGAGCGTTTGACAGAACCGTTAAGCACGATCTTCACGCGCTGAAGGTTCGGCATGACCTTGCGAAGGGTTTTGCCGACGATCTTGGAACCGGCGCCGCCTTTGCGTTTGATCATACCGCGTCTGCGATATTTGTTTCCTGTACTTGGAGCTTTGTCGCATAAAGCGCAAATTTTAGACATAAAAACCTCATTAGTATCGTGAACTGTTAAATTGGATCGGGCGTCGGGCCTGTGACCCGCAAACCCAGAGCCCTTAATATAGGGGAAAGAATATTTTTGTCAAGGGCTTTTTCTGGCGATGTTTGATTCAATAAAAGGTTTTTAACCGGCCCCGTATTTTGTTATAATTCAGCCCATCTAAGATCAATTAATCATAATTCAAACAGGGAGTTTTTATGTCTGATACTGCTTTATCCGCCCTTTCCGACCTTCCCAGATATCAAAAACGCACCTTTGTCCCGGATGATGCGGATTTGACCAATGTCGGCATCGTGACCGGATTGTATGAAAAACTTTATATGCGCGCGGTGCGCTCATCCAAAGAGCTCGAAGAATTTGTTTTGGACCGCTCTGAGCTCGAAGCCGCGGTCAGCCAGCAGGGCTCGATCCTTTATATTCAAATGACCTGCCAGACCGATGATGCCCAGAAGGCCTCTGCTTATAAACATTTTATTGAAACGGTCATCCCGGCGGTCAAACCTTTGGAAGACCGATTGAACCATAAATTTATCAAGGACCTTGAAATTCACGGGCTGGATGAAAAGCGCTATCAGGTGTATATCCGGGACGTGAAGTGTAATATCGAGTTGTTCGTGGATGATAACGTTCCTCTACAAACCCAGGTCGATATTTTGTCGCAGGAATATCAAACGGTCAACGGGGCGATGACGGTTGACTTCGAAGGCAAAGAGCGGACCTTGCCTGAGATGTCCAAATATCTTCTGGAGCCGCAACGCGCCTTGCGCGAGCGGGCGTGGCGTGCCACGGCCGATCGCCGGTTAAAGGACAAAGATACTCTTGAGAATATTTTCGATAAGATGCGCGTCCTGCGCAATGATATCGCCAAGAATGCCGGCTTTGCCAATTTCCGGGATTATCAGTTCAAGGCCTATCACCGTTTTGATTACACGCCCCAGGATTGCAAAAAGTATCACCGCGTTATGGAAGATCTTATGGTTCCGCTCATCAAAGAGATCGCGGATCTCCGGCGCAAGCAAATGGGTCTGACTGACCTAAGGCCGTGGGACACGGCGGTCGATCCGTTAAACAGGGCGCCGCTTAAGCCGTTCGACGGTGTGGATGAATTGATCAGCAAAACGTCGACCGTTTTCCACCGGACAGATCCGCAATTGGGAGAGCAATTCGATGAGATGAAAGAAATGGGGTTATTGGATCTGGCCAGCCGTAAAGGCAAAGCCCCCGGCGGATATCAGAGCACCTTGAGCGAAGCGCGCAAACCGTTCATTTTTATGAACGCTGTCGGACTGGAGCGCGATGTGCGCACCTTGCTGCACGAGGGCGGACATGCGTTCCATGCGCTCGCCTGCGCGCAGGACCCGGTGGTTGAATACCGTCATGCTCCGATGGAATTCTCTGAGGTCGCCTCTATGGCCATGGAGTTGTTGGCCGGCGAGCACATGAACGTGTTTTACTCTCCCGATGATGCCAGACGTTCGACGCGTGAGCATCTGGAAGATATCCTTGAAGTTTTGGTGTGGGTCGCCAATGTGGATGCGTTCCAGCATTGGATCTATGAGAATCCCAAACATACACCCGATGAGCGCAAAGCCATGTGGGTTACGATGCACAAACGTTTCGGCGGGGATGCCGTCAATTGGCAGGGGCTTGAGGGTGTGCGTGACTATCTGTGGCACCGCCAGCTGCATATTTTTGAAGTTCCTTTTTATTACATCGAATACGGCATTGCCCAATTAGGAGCTTTGCAATTGTGGCGTCAGGCTAAAGAGGATCCGAAAAGGGCGTTGGCGGGTTACCGCAACGGTCTTAAGCTCGGCGGTTCGCGTCCGCTTCCGGAATTGTATCAGGCGGCCGGGATCGAGTTTGATTTCTCAGAGAGGACCATCGCTCCGCTGGTCCAATTGGTCAAGGCGGAATGGGAAAGGCTTGTGTGAAGAGAAAAGTTTTAAAAGCGAATGATAGACCTCAGGTCATTATGGAAGGACGGTTTATCCGTCTTATCCGCCACGGCGGTTGGGAGTTCACCCAGCGCGCCAATTGCACCGGCATTGTTGTGATCATCGCGATGACCGGGGATAAGAACGTTCTTTTGATCAAACAGTACCGTCCGCCCGTCAAAAAGTTTTGCATTGAGTTTCCGGCGGGTCTGGTCAATGACCGCGGTTTGAAGACCAAAGAATCATTGGCAGCCGCGGCCAAACGTGAACTTTGGGAAGAAACCGGATACAAAGCGCATAAGATGACCAAGATCCTCATCGGGCCGTCGTCTCCTGGATCTTCCGCGGATCTTATGACCATGTTCCTGGCAGAGGGACTGACAAAATCCGGCGCTGGCGGAGGGGACCATACCGAGGATATCCAGGTTTATGAAGTTCCATTGAGGTCTGTCGAAGGTTGGCTGCGGCAGATGGAGAAAAAAGGCTGTCTGGTCGATCCCAAGGTGTATTCGGGATTGTATTTTTTAAACACGAAGAACAGTTAATAAATACTGTATCAATTCTATGCGTAAACTCGCCCATGAAGAGATCGTAGGACGCCAGGTTAAACGCTCGCAAGAGCGCCGCTTGCCGTTTTGTGTTGTCATCAATAATATCCGCAGTCTTTATAACGTCGGGGCAATATTCCGCACAGCCGACGGAATCGGCATTGAAAAACTTTGGTTGTGCGGTATAACCGGATATCCTCCTCAGTCGGGAATTGCCAAGACGGCGCTCGGCGCTCAGGAGAGCGTTCCTTGGGAGTATCGCAAGGACATCATTGAGCTATTAAAGGAACTGAAGTCTCAAGGTTATCAGATCGTTCTTCTTGAGCAGATCGCAGGAAGCGTTCCTCACGATGAGTTTAAGCCTTCAGCACCGGTCTGTCTGGTGGTCGGCAATGAGGTCAGCGGTATTTCCGATGAGCTTTTGACCTTGTGTGACGCCGCCGTTGAGATCGATATGGACGGTATCAAGAATTCATT
>CAZLRE010000126.1:3918-5885 GCA_964561885.1 uncultured Planctomycetales bacterium
TCACATCCGTTCGATTTTGCTTTCCTTAAAACGCCCGTGACTTCCTTTGTCAAAGGAGGTTCCATGAATCTAATTATGACGACAAGACTGATAATCATTTTGCTGGTTTGCTTCTTACAGGTTCCTTTCTCCTGGTCGGGTGAAGGGGATCTGGGCAGTATCGATAAGAATGAAAGTTATGATATCCATTTCGGCAGTGTGTCAGACGGCGAGGCGTTTATCATCCGCCGGGTGAAAGTGGTGCGTATTGAACGGATCAATGATATCGAGTTTTTGGTCTTTATCAATGATGCGGGTTTTAATGCCAAGGGAAAAGAAGGCTTTGTGCTTTTTTCAAAGGTCCAAGCCATTGTACCCACGAGCACGTTTACCATTAACGGGATCGAACGTATAAAGCAGTATTAAGGGGGATTTGTTCGATGAATCGCTTGCGCAAGTGGATGTCCAAAGGTAGAATGCTTATGCAACCGTTAAAAAAAGGCCCCAAAATGGAATTTGATCCCAAAAAACTGCTAAAAGACAAACGCGTGGTCGAAGAGATCAATCGGCATAAATGGCTGGAAAGCGAGATCGCCGGATTCGACGTCGGTTTTGATCAAGCCGCGAAAGATTGGCTCGAGAATTACGCGCAATCCTGGGTCGCCTACCATGATCCGCAGTTGAAGCACTTCGGCAAACCTGCAATGCCGAAGAACACAAAAACCAAATAATCCGAGTTGATGGTGCGTTCCTAAGTTGTCGAGAAAGGAATCAGGTATGAAGAATGTATTGATCGTTATGGGTGTGCTTGCTGTATTGGCTTTAGGCATCTTCGGCTGGTACAAAAACGGTTTTAACCGTGCGATCGCGCTGGATGAACAGGTCAAATCCTCATGGGCGCAGGTCGAGAACCAGTTACAGCGCCGGTTCGATCTTATTCCGAATTTGGTCAATACGGTCAAAGGTTACGCAAACCATGAAAGCGCCATTTTCACCGAGGTCACAAAATTGCGTACGCAATGGGCAGCGGCCCCAACGGTTGCCGAGAAGGTCGAGACCGCCAATCAGCTCACAGGGGTTTTATCGCGTTTGATCGCGGTCTCTGAAAATTATCCGGATCTTAAGGCCAATCAGAATTTCCTGCAGCTGCAGGTCCAGCTCGAAGGAACGGAGAACAGGATCTCGGTTGAACGCATGCGTTACAATCAGGCGGTCCAGATGTTTAATGCCTTCCAACGGTCTTTCTTTGGAAGATTTTTTTGTTCACAAACAGGTTTATTGCAGCCGGCGGTTTATTTCAAGGCGGACGAAAGGTCTAAAGAGGTCCCACAAGTTCAGTTCTAGTTTGATTTTTAAGGAGTGTTGAATATGTCGTTAGAATTGTCAAAGTTGAAGAATTTCACCGGCCGAAAAGGTCCGGTCCTTCTGGTCATCATGGATGGTGTCGGTTTGGGAAAACGCGATGAGAGCGATGGGGTTTTCCTTGCCAAGACGCCCACTCTCGATGAGCTGATGAAGTCTTCTTTATATACAACGCTCAAAGCGCACGGCACGGCCGTTGGTATGCCTTCGGATGACGACATGGGCAACAGCGAAGTCGGGCACAATGCCTTGGGTGCCGGACGCGTGTTCGATCAGGGGGCCAAACTTGTTAAGAAGTCGATCGAATCAGGAGAGATATTTAAAACCGAGACGTGGCAAAAACTCATTAACCGGGTCAAGGGAACCAATAAGTATTTTCATTTCATAGGTCTATTGTCTGACGGAAATGTGCATTCACATATTGACCAGTTGTTCGCGATGTTAACTGAGGTTGCCAAAAGCGGCATTAAGCACGCCTGCGTTCATGCGTTATTGGACGGACGCGACGTTCATGAGAAATCCGCGCCGATATACCTTAAGAAAACGGAAGATCATTTGGCGCAGCTGAATAAAACATATGGTTGTGATTTTAAGATCGCATCCGGAGGCGGCCGCATGGTCGTGAC
>CAZLRE010000127.1:0-809 GCA_964561885.1 uncultured Planctomycetales bacterium
GGATCGACCTGCACCCGGCTGTCTCCCCACCCCTGATCTTTCCACATCGGCTGGCTGTCCCAATCCGCGTTGATATAACAGGCCGCGGCGATCTGATATTTGCGTATCGTTTCGAAGAACGACCCGAACCATCTTCGCCACGAAGAATCCCCCTGCAATGCTCCGATACCAGACGGTGTCGCCTCAGCGATCATCACCGGCTTTCCGTGTTCTTTGGCGCGGTTGACGATCCAGCGGATGTTCCCGTCGTTAAAGGCATGAAAAAATGAAACAGCGAACCAGTCAACATATTCATCACCCGGATACCAATCCATCATCGGTTTATCCGGATTGAGAAATCCGTATGAATGCCAGACGTAGGAAGCGCGCACGCCTTGGGACCGCCAACGGTCCACGATATAACGGAATGCCTGCTGATACTTCTGAGGATCGTACCGGTTTTGGGGAAGGTCGAATTCATACCCGATGCGCACATAGACCGGACGGCGGGATCTTTTGATCCATTTTCCGATCTTATCTAAATTGGCATCAAAATCTCCGCGGACAATGCCGTCAAGAGCATCGACCATGTAAAGCCCGATCTGGATCACGGATTGCGGATAACGCACAACGAACGCCTGGGCGTGCTGGACGCCGGAACCGTAATCGGCCGCCTCATCAAGCCCCTTGGCTTCCTGGACCGAGGTGTAAACCATAAAACCAGCCGGAACATCTCCGGTCGCGCCGATATAATTTTCGATCGATGAACGGTCCTGACCGATCATCAGAAGTGTTTTTCCAGCCGGAGGAACAAATGCAGACGGACCAAG
>CAZLRE010000127.1:819-5853 GCA_964561885.1 uncultured Planctomycetales bacterium
ACGCTGCGAACACGCCGAGAGCGACACGCAAAACGCCAAGACCATCAGAATTTTAATGTTATTGAACATTCTGCATCAGCCCTTTGAGGATACGGATATTGTTTTGGGCGATATCATTATCGGGATCGACCTTCAAAACCCTCTGCAGATCTTCCAAACATAATCCGAAACTTCCCCGGTTCTTATAAAGGGTCGCCCGATTTAAATAAGCTGGCAGGTATTTGTCGTCGAGTGCGATGGCGCGGTTGTAATCCCCAAGGGCCGATGTGTGATCCTGCAGGAGCATATAGGCATATCCCCGGTTATTGAATGTGACTGCAGACGGGACCTGATCGAGCTCAATGGCTTTGGTAAAATCACGGATCGCATCCTGATAAAATCCCGATTTCAATAAAACGATGCCGCGGTTGCTGTACGGTTTGCTGTAGGCCGGCAGCCGTTTCACGGCCGCTTCGTAATGTTGGAGCGCTTTGGCCCACTTTTTCTGTTTCAAATAATAATTCCCCAGTTGCGTGTGCGCCATTCCGCTGTCATATCGCCGGGCCACCTGGCCCCACAGCGCCTCTTCATTCCCCCACATCCCAACGCGGATATGCGTCAATACGCACAGCGTAAACACGATCAAAACGACACAGCCCAAGATGAAACGCTGCATTTCTCTTTTGTTTTTACTGGACCATTCCATGGCCTTGGCGATCGCCCAACCGGCCAAAATACAGACGCCTAAACTGGGAAGATACATGAACCGGTCAGCGACCACGGTCAAATCCTGTTTATTATCAAAACGCAAAAGAAAGAAAACCGACAACAGTAAATATCCGAAAGCAAAGATCATTAACCGGCTGCGGTTAAATCTCACAAGAAAAACGATCAGCGCCAACAAGAGCACGATGGCTGCGCCATATTCCGGGTTCTGAAGACTGACGGGCTGCGGGAGCTGATACAAAACCAGAAGCTCGGCAGGAAAAATAAATTTCAGGATATAAAAGACCAAACACCACGCCCAGATCAGGACGGATTGCGGGAACTGGAAGTCAACACTACGCATGTTCATGATATACGTTTGCCAGGCGACAGGCCATACCGTCATGGCCAGAACACATTTTTCAAGGACGAGCCTCCCTGTCAGCGGACGCTTCTGGTACCAATCCAACAGGCACAGAACAAGCGGAAGACTTAACGCCATGGGTTTGGATAAAACGCTCAAAGCGCCAAAAATAATCGTTCGTATGAATGCTGCAGTTCTTTGTTCCTGCACATAAACAACATACTGCCAAAGGGCCAGCATGTAAAAAAATGAATACAGAACATCCTTGCGCTGGGTCACCCAGACCACAGATTCCACGTGCATGGGATGGACAGCGAACAGCAAAGCGGCCAGCAACGCCGCGTGATGCCCGAAGTTCAGACGCAACGCAAGAACATACACCAGAACCACCACTCCGAGATGAAGCAACAGGTTGGTCAGATGGTAAACCCACGGTCTGTATCCGAAAAAATGATGCTCAACAGCAAAAGACAAGACGGTCAGCGGAATGTAAGTGCGGTTGACTTCACTGCGGAAGATCGCCCTGATGTTGGAAGGCTCAAGAGTTCGGACCTGAAGGTTCTCGGTCAGATGACCTTCATCGTCCCAGGAAACGAACGGCTGTGTCAGTGAAGGCGAAAAAAGGAAGACCGTCAGAACGAGAATTAAAACCAACTCCCACGGACGGCCAAGGGGGATATTCATGACGGGGCTTGATAGCTTATGCGGTAAATGACACCGGCATGGTCATCAGAGACCAAAAGAGCGCCGTCGGGCATGACCAGCACATCGACCGGACGGCCCCAAACGAAATTGCCGACATGAAAACCTTCGGCAAACGGTTCATAGGAGACGACCTTATTGTCCTTGATCTCGGCGGTCATGACCCTGTAGCCGATCTTCCTCGACCGGTTCCAAGAACCGTGCTGGGCTAAAAATAAGCGTCCGCGGTATTTTTCCGGGAACATGGTGCCAGAATAAAATTTTAATCCAAGCCCTGCCACATGCGGGCCGGTGTTTAACGCCGGCGGGGTGAATTCCGAACAGGAACGTTGAGCGCCGAACGTGGGATCGGAGAAATCCCCCTGATGACAATACGGAAAACCAAAATGCATGCCCGCACGCGGCGCATGGTTAAGTTCATCCGAAGGCATGTCTTCGCCCAGATTATCTGCGCCGTTATCAGTAAACCATAGTTCGTCTGTCGCAGGATCCCAGGTAAAACCGACCGTGTTGCGGATACCGCTTGCGAATACTTCCATCTCATCGCCGTTGGGCTGCATGCGTAAGATCGTTTGATGCCATTCTGTCGGTCCTTCACAAATATTACAAGGCGCTCCTACAGGAATATACAAAAGACCATCCGGGCCGAAGGCGATGACCTTGCCTCCGTGCCAGGTATCCTTAGGGATCTGTTCAGTAACTATGGCTGGCTGATAGGGGCCGTCGAGCTGATCTTCGATATTATCGAACCTGAGGATCCTGCCGATCTCTGCGACATACAGTGAAGTTCCCCGGAAGGCGACACCGATGGGTGAAACCAATCCCTGGGCGATCACACGAACAGCGTCGGCCTTTTGATCGCCGTTCGCATCAGTCACCGCGTAGACTTTGCCTTCCTGATAAGAACCGACGAAGAGGGTTCCCTTGGCACCCAAGGTCATGGACCGGGCGTTGGTGACCCCCTGGGCATAGACATCGATCTTGAACCCCGGCGGAAGCTTGATGAGATTCAAGGGAAGTTCAGAGGCATGAGAAGATATATCAAACAAAGAAAACAATAATATAAGTGGTAAGTGGTATAGCAACCGTATCCGCAACTTGGTGGTACGTGGTAAGAAAAAAATAAATTTGCCGGAACACACCTTCAATAACTCCATCAGTTTTACAAACATGACGAATTTTTTTCTAAAAAAATTTTCATAAATACCAACTTCTTACCACTTACCTCGTATCACTTACCACTCTTATTTCCCGCCTTCGCTCTCAAGGATCGTTTTGGCCTTGTGTGAAATCCGCCAGAACCCCAAGATCGCGACGGTCACCATGATCATCCCCAACCCTTGTTCGTTTAATATTGTAAAATTGACCAAACTGGCGACCAGGCACACAATGCCGTACAAGAGACAGATGCTTCTGGTTTTCTTTAAGATCGTGATGTTGGCTTGATTCACATTTTCCTCCTTGGGTTGGTTTTTAATTTAAGAATCCCCGTATTTCTCTTTTAACTTGGCGACAACCCCGGCATCCGCGAGAGTTGTCACATCCCCGAGTGCGCGGCCTTCGGCGATATCGCGCAGCAGACGGCGCATGATCTTGCCGCTGCGCGTCTTGGGCACGTCCGCGGTGAAAATGATCTGTTTGGGACGTGCGATCGAACCGATCTTGTTTGAGACATGTTTCTTTAATTCTTCCTCCATCGCCGGAGATGCTTCGTTGCCTTCTTTAAGGATAACGAAGGCCACAATAGCCTGACCTTTAAGATCGTCCTTAACTCCGATGACCGCGGATTCAGCCACCGCTTTATGGTCGACCAAAGCGCTTTCGACCTCGGCAGTGCCGATGTTGTGTCCCGCGATCAACATCACATCATCGATGCGTCCCATGAGCCACAGGTAACCATCTTTGTCGCGCACAACGCCGTCGCCGGGAAAATAATACTTTCCGTCCCACTTGCTCCAGTAGGTATTTTTGTAACGTTCGGGATTGCCCCAGATGCCGCGCAGCATCGACGGCCACGGCGAACGGACGGCCAAAATGCCTCCGCCCTTTTCAACGCTTTGACCGGATTCCGTCAGGACATCCGCTTCAATTCCGGGCAGTGCCTTGGTCGCGGACCCCGGTTTGAGCGCGGTCAAACCCGGCAAGGGAGAAATCATGATCGCCCCTGTTTCCGTCTGCCACCAGGTATCCACAATGGGACAGCGGCCGCGACCGATATGTTCATAATACCAGATCCACGCTTCGGGATTGATCGGCTCGCCGACACTTCCCAGCAAACGCAGACTGGACAGATCACAGCCTTTCGGCCATTCGGTCCCCCATTTCATAAAAGCCCTGATCGCCGTCGGAGCGGTATAAAGGATCGTGACCTTATAGTGTTCGATGATCTTCCAGAAACGGTTGCGTTCGGGAAAATCAGGCGCGCCTTCGTACATCACCTGGGTCGCGGCATTCGACATCGGACCGTACACAAAATAACTGTGCCCGGTCACCCAGCCGACATCCGCCGTGCACCAGAACACATCATTGGGTTTAAGGTCAAAAACAATTTGGGTCGTGGCATAAACACCGGTCATGTAACCGCCGGTTGTGTGCATGATGCCTTTGGGTTTTCCGGTTGAACCAGATGTATATAGGATAAAAAGTAGATCTTCAGAATCCATGGGCTCAGGCGGACATAGGGCCGGGGCTTTGCCCGTCAGGTCGTGATACCAAAAATCCCGCCCCGGTTTCATCTGGACAGGATTCTTTGTTCTCTGGGCGACTATGACTTTTTCGATCGTTGGACAGGTTTCCAGCGCTTTGTCGGCCATTCCTTTTAAATCCACCACGCTGCCTCGGCGATAACCCCCGTCAGCGGTGATCAGGATCTTGCACTGCGAATCATTGATGCGTTCGCTCAACGCCTCCGCGGAGAATCCGCCAAAAACCACCGAATGCACTGCGCCGATGCGCGCGCAGGCCAGCATCGCGAAAGCCGCCTCAGGGACCATCGGCATATAAATGGAAACCCTGTCGCCTTTTTTAACGCCCAGATCTTTGAGGACATTGGAAAGCCGGCTGACCTCTTCATACGCTTCCTGGTAACTGACTTTACGGCGGTCCCCAGTTTCCCCTTCCCAAAGGATCGCGGTCTTGGAACCCCGGCCGCTTTTAATGTGACGGTCGAGACAATTGTACGAGGCGTTCAAACTTCCGCCGACAAACCATTTAGAATACGGCGAGTTACACACCCGCGTTTTTGTCCAGGGTTTGTACCAAAACAGTTTTAATGCCCAAAAATA
>CAZLRE010000128.1:0-5811 GCA_964561885.1 uncultured Planctomycetales bacterium
GAGGTCTGACACTTTTATGCAAATGAACAATTATTGAAGCTCAACTTTGGCACCGGCAGCCTCAAGTTTCTTCTTGAGATCTTCGGCTTCAGCTTTAGGAACGCCTTCCTTGACCATCTTAGGAGCAGCCTCAACAAGGTCCTTCGCTTCTTTGAGACCAAGATTGGTCACAGCGCGGACTTCCTTGATGACGCCGATCTTGTTAGCGCCCGCTTCTTTGAGGAACACATTAAATGAGGTTTTTTCCTCGGCTGGAGCAGCGGCTGCACCGCCACCCGCGGCTGCGCCACCGGCCATCATCATCGGGGCAGCAGCCTGAATTCCAAGCTCTTCTTCCAACATTTTAACCAGATCAGCAGCCTCGAGAACCGTAAGGCCTTTGATCGTAGTTGCGATATCCGCTAATTTAGTGTTTGACATCTTAGGATCCTCCCTTTTTTTCACTATACTGTTTCAAAATTGATAACAGATCACGACTTTTTGCGTTTAATATGTAAGCCAGCTTGGTCGCCGGTGATTGCATGAGAGAAAGTAATTTTGCGAGAAGAACTTCACGGGAAGGAAGGTCGGAAAGACGACCGACATCCTCTTTGGCCAGAAAGGCGCCTTGCAGCAATCCGCCCTGGACCGCAAAACCTTTACACTCTTTAGAGAACTTGACGAGGATCTTCGAGATCTCTGCGGCATCCGAATCAGTATGCACGAACGCCACTTGATCCTTGATATTGGTCGAAGCCGGTTCCAATTGCTGATCCTTAAGCGCGATGCGCGCGATCTTGCTTTTGGTGACCTTCATTTTGGCGGATTTCTTGCTCAGATCCTTACGCAAGACATTCATCTGGGACGCTGAAATACCGCTGTAGCTGACCAAGAACGTATTTTGATTCTTTTCAACACCATCCTTGATGGCGCTGACTAACTGCTTTCTGAAAATTCCGCCGACCTTCATAGCGTCACCTTTATCCCTGGACCCATTGTCGTTGATACAGCGAGTGTCTTGATCAGGTTGCCTTTGACGCTCACCGGTTTGGCATGATTAACAGCGTCAATGACATGGGTCGCGTTTTCGATCAATTGATTCTCATTGAACGATCTTTTCCCGATCCCGACGTGGATGCCGCCCTGTTTGTCGGACTTGAACTCGATGCGTCCGGCCTTGACTTCGTTGATAGTGCGCACAACATCGGTGGTGACGGTACCAGCTTTAGGGCTCGGCATCAGGCCGCGGGGGCCTAAAACTTTACCCAATTTGCTGATCTCGCGCATCATATCCGGTGTCGCTACCACACAATCGAACTCCATAAAACCGCCAGCGACTTTATTGACCAGATCCGCCCCGCCCACATGATCAGCGCCGGCATCTTTGGCCTTCTGGACGTTATCTCCGGTGCAAAACACGGCCACACGGACTTTCTTTCCGACACCATGCGGAAGAGCGACCGTGCCGCGTACGGCTTGGTCAGGAGCTTTAAGATCGATGTTCAAATGAAAGTGCAACTCGACGGTTTCATCGAATTTTACTTTCGGAAAATTTGAAACGCCTTTGACAGCGTCGCGCAAAGGCAACGTCTGTGTCGGATTGACGCCTTCTTTGGCTTTTTTCATTCTTTTACTGAGTGTTGCCATAATATTATCCCTTAATTTCAATTCCCATGCTTCGGCATGTTCCGGAAATGACGGTGATCGCCTGCTTCAGATCGGCCGTGTTCAAATCTTCCATTTTCATTTTTGCAATTTCCTCGACCTGTTTCATAGTCAAACTTCCGATGACTTCCTTACCGGCGGTGCCGGAAGCTTTTGCCAATTTGGCTGACTTTTTGATTAATGCGGTCGATGGAGGGGTTTTAATGATAAAGTCGAAAGATTTGTCCTTATAGACGGAGATGATGACCGGAAGCGGGATCGGATCACGGCCTTTGGTTTTGTCGTTGAACTGCTTGCAAAAGCCCATGATGTTGACCCCGTGCTGACCAAGGGCAGGGCCGACCGGCGGCGCAGGATTAGCCTGTCCAGCCGGAACGTATAATTTGATTTCTGCGATTACTTCTTTGGCCATAGTGTACTCACCTAATTTAGTGAAACTAACCGTAGGAATCGTTTAACTTCACTGCCGGTCAGGATCAACCCTTTTAAGGGGTTTTAACTTTAATTTTGACTCTATCTGAAGACCCGAACAAGCAGAGGCAGCTTATCCGGATGATCATTCGTGTGTTAAATCTTTTCAACCTGCCAGTATTCCAGCTCAACGAGCGTGGCGCGGCCGAAAATAGAAACGCTGACCTTGAGTTTGCCGCGGTCAGGATAAACTTCCATCACCGATCCGTTGAAATTAGCGAAAGGACCCTGCGCGATACGCACAGCCTCCCCGATATCAAAAACGATCTTCGGGGACGGTTTTGACTCCGTTTCAACGGTGCGTTTCAAAATGTTGTTGACCTCATTCTCGGTCAGAGGCTGAGGTCTTTTCCCGGGTCCGATAAAACCGGTAATTCCGGGCGTTGTTTTAACGAGGTACCAACTTTCCTTGTTCATCTCCATCTTAAGGATGATGTACCCTGGAAAGAATTTCCGGGTGGATATACGCTTCTTGCCGCCCCGGACCTCGGAGACCTGTTCCGTCGGAACGACGATCTCTTCAATGTACTGCTTCAAAGCTGTGGTGGCCATCCGGCTTTCTAAACCAGCTTTAGCTCTTTCTTCTGCACCCGTCTGGGTGTGAATCACATACCATTTCATAGTCGTCTTATCGATTGATGATCAGTGATAGAAATTTTGAAAGAGCAAAATCGGTTGTCGCAATAAACACGGTCAGGGCGATCGAACTGATCAGCACGATCCATGTTGAATCGACAAGCTCTTTTCTCGTCGGCCACGAAACCTTTTTTAACTCCACCGATACTTCGGTCAAGAACGTCTGGATCTTTGTCCGGTAAAAGAACAATGCAACGACGATTCCGGCAAGGATGATACCCGTTAAGATTTTCTGGACGTCCATAAGGCTTTAAATTCCGCAGGCCAGGCAGGAGTCGAACCTGCAACCTTCGGTTTTGGAGACCGTCGCTCTACCAATTGGAGCTACTGGCCTATCTTATCTCTTCCGTCGATGAGGCCTTGCTGCTCCCCTAACGGCCCCGTCACTGAGATCCGAATTACTTCTTCGTCTCTTTGTGCGGCGTGCGTTTTCGGCAGAACCGGCAATACTTGTTCAGCTCGATACGCTCAGGTTTTTTCTTTTTGTCTTTGGTGCTGTTGTAATTGACCCGATTACAAACTGTGCATTGGAAATGGATGATTTCGCGCATACTAAATCTTCTTTGCAGCTGAAGGTTAAAGCCCCCGACCGGAATCGAACCGGTGGCCTCGTCCTTACCAAGGACGTGCTCTACCGGCTGAGCTACAGGGGCATAAAATATAAAAATGAAGTATATGTATGTACAGTATGTTTGTCAAGTTTTATTTTGCAACAAATGGAAATATAATCATTTAAGCGCCAAAACAAATACTCAAAGGAGCCTTAAAAACCTCCGTTTGCCGACCTTAAGAACCCCTTTTTGGACCTTATCGTGCTCGCTCTCGACTAACTTCCCGTCGAGAGTGACCGCTTTCTGCTGGATAAGCCGCCGCGCCTCATTCTTGGATGGGGCCAATTGAGCCGCCAGCAAAATTGTCACAAAGTCTTCGCCACCCTTTAGTTTGTGCTCTGCGATATTTTCAGGCGACTGATGCTGACTGAAGACAGATTCAAACTGTTGCCGAGCCTCCAGGGATTTTTCTTTGGAGTGGAACCGCTCCACCATCATTTGCGCAAGCTGTAACTTTGCTTCCTTGGGGTGAAGACGCTTTATAGAATCTATTTCGGCATCGGTTAAAAGCTCATAATACTTGAACATCAACTCATCTGAAACCGACATGACCTTGCCAAAAATATCGCCGGGATTTTCATTGATGCCGATATAATTCCCGAGCGATTTCGACATTTTCTGGACGCCGTCGGTGCCTTCCAGCAAAGGCGTCATGATCACAACCTGCGGATGCTGACCGTAAGCTTCCTGCAGTTGGCGCCCCATCAAAAGATTGAATTTCTGGTCGGATCCGCCGAGCTCGATATCCGCCTTGAGGTGAACTGAATCATACCCCTGTAAAAGCGGATATATAAATTCCAAAAGGCTGATCTCTTTACCTGACTCAAAACGCTTTCGAAAATCAGCCCGGGCCAGCATCTGAGCGACCGTCAAATGGGCTGATAATTCCAGAATGTCTTGTGGCGATAATTTTGATAACCAGCGGCTGTTGAAAACCACTTCCGTTTTCTTGGGATCAAGGATCTTGAAGACCTGCTTTTTGTATGTCTGCGCGTTGGTCTCAATTTCCTCAAGGCTCATTTTCCGACGAAGCTGGTCTTTACCGGTGGGGTCCCCCACCTGGGCCGTAAAATCGCCGATGAGAAAAAACACACGATGCCCCAGCTCTTGAAAAAGCCGGAGCTTATTGAGTAAAACGGTGTGTCCAAGATGGATATCCGGAGCTGTCGGATCAAACCCCGCTTTGATGACAAGGGGTTTCTTATTCTTCTGGCTATACGTGAGTTTCGCCGCCAATCCCTCGGGGTTGATGATCTCAACAGTACCGCGAGAGATCTGTTCGATAATGTCGCTCACGCGCATAGCACTATAATCGGGCGCTGACACCGATCTTCATTTGTTCGACATCGACCTTAATAACACGGACCTTCAGACGATCGCCCGGTTTAAGCGAGGCCGCCTGCTGTTTGTCGATCTCGGAAGAATAAACCAAAGCCTCAACATCCTGTTCTAGCTTGACAAAAACGCCGAAATTGGAGTTCATCACCACATCGGAGTCAACTTCCGTGCCGACCGGATAACGTTCTGCCAATTGCGACCAAGGGTTGTCCATGAGCTGCTTAAGGCCGAGGGTGATCTTACGATTATCACCGTCGACAGCCAAAACAACCACTTGGACTTCCTGTCCTTTGGCAACAACTTCTTGAGGATGATTGACCTTCTTGGTCCAGGACATATCGGAGACATGGATCATGCCTTCCAGCCCGGCTTCAAGCTCGACAAAAGCGCCGTAATCCGTAAAACCCCGGACAACTCCTTTGACCTTGGTACCGACCGGAAATTTAGAGGCGGCCGTTTTCCAGGGATTGTCGCCCAACTGTTTCATGGACAACGAAATACGCTTGTTGTCTTTGTCGACATTGATGATCTGAACATCGATCTCATCGCCCAGCTTGAACATTTCCTGCGGGTTGACGAGCTTTTTCTGCCAGGTGATCTCGGAGGAGTGAAGAAGGCCTTCGATGCCTTTGTCGATCTCAACGAACACGCCGTAAGGCATGATGTTGACGACCTTGCCCCTGACTTTAGTTCCCGTCGGGAATTTGTCATAAACAGCTTCCCAGGGATTGGAGATGATCTGCTTTAAACCCAAAGAGACTTTGGAGTTCTCTTTGTCGAAATCAAGGATCATGACTTCAATTTTATCGCCTATAGAAACGATCTCGGAAGGATGATTAATGCGTGACCAGCTCATATCGGTGATATGAAGAAGGCCGTCCACACCGCCCAGATCAACGAATGCGCCGAAATCGGTAATGCCTTTAACCGCACCCTTACGTCTCTCGCCCTTGACCAGCTGGCCCCAGAGCTTTTCACGCACTTCTTCGCGCTCTTTCTGGACCATTTCCCTGCGGGAAAGGATCAGATTGCGGCGCTGCTTGTTCATCTTGGCGACCAAAAAGCGGTATTTATGCGCCATGATCTCGTGATTGGAAAGTCCTTTGAACGC
>CAZLRE010000129.1:0-5770 GCA_964561885.1 uncultured Planctomycetales bacterium
TAGAGAACCTCCATCTTCCGAGTTTTAACTTTCGCCGTTTCTTTTCCTTTCACGAACAGCGAACCGCCGGCGATCGACAGATGAACGCTCAGCGAGATCAAAAGCGCCATATAGAACAAATCTTCAAGAAAAATCTGCCGTTTAGTCATGGGATGATAACTCACGCATCAAATATCGAAAGAACCGGATCGTGTCTTTCACAGGATGGATCTTACTTTGTTCATCTTCATAGATCGTCGCCACAGGGACCGAATCGATCTTAAAACCCTTCTTGCTGGCTTTGATCAGGATCTCGGTTTCGATCTCAAAATTAGTGGATGTCAGTTTGATCGCCCGAAGCACTGCGCAGCTGATAAGGCGAAAACCGCACTGTGTGTCGGGGATTGTTTGTTTGCATACACATGAAACCATCCAGGACATAAACCAGTTGGTCACCCTGCGCACGAAAGGCATATTCTTATTGTTCGCCATACGGTTGCCGTTGATCACGCTCGCCTGCGTAGCTTTGTACCGGTCTATGAACGCCGGGACATCTTCGACCGCGTGCTGTCCGTCGCCGTCCATGACGATCAGGGCGTCATATCCTTTGGATACGATAAATTCAAAACCTTTTTGCATGGCGTTGCCTTTGCCGCCGCGCTGGGGCACTGTCACCACCACAGCGCCCTGGCCGCCGGCAATGGCCCCGGTGCCGTCCGAAGAACCGTCATCCACCACGACGACATCTAGCCCGAGTTTCTTGAGCTTTCCGACCAAAGGGCCGATCGCCTTGGCTTCATTATGGCAGGGAATAAGAATGGCTATCTTCATTTGATCCAAAACTCTCTGAACATCAACCACTGTCCGGGAAATTGTCTGATCTTCTCTTCAACGATCTTGATGTATTGATTAATTACACCCTTGAGCACATCATCCGACACCGTCTGCTCCCCCATTTCAGCAGCAAAGACAGGTTTATGAAAGCTCAGGGTAAAGGTGTCATCCGGATTGCGCATCATAAAGGTCGGGACAATGGCGGCGCCGGTCCTGATGGCAAGGACCGCCGGCCCTTTGGGAAGAAGTGTTGGATATCCCAAGAAATCCATAGGTAAACCGTGAGGGCCGAAATCGCGGTCAGCCACAAGCGCGACCGATTCATTGGCCTTTAATTTCTCAAGACACCGGCGGACAGCCATGCTCGGCGTCACGACCGTGACACCGCAGTTCTCACGTTGGGCATTAAAAAGATCGTTGACCCATTTATGTTTATGAGGCAGCGCGACAGCGAGCACCGGAAAACCCAACTTTCGCATGATGATGCCGCCTAATTCCCAATTCCCGATGTGAGCGGTCACAATGATGACCCCTTTGCCCGCTTTTAAACCATCCTTGAGATTCTCCACGCCTTCGCATTTAACGCTCTTACGGATAAAATCCTCATTCGCATAACGGATCATGCGAAAAAAATCGACCAGATACTTTCCGAAATTACGAAAGACATCCCGGACCAACCGTTCATCGATTTCATCACGCTTGAGTATCTTTTTGATATTGGAGCGTACGCTTTGCCGGTCGGTGGGAGAAAACGTATACTGCAGATCCGACAGGAATTGTCCGAACGCGTAGGCTGCGCGTAAGGGAAGGATATTGACGATGAACTGCCCGATTTTATATAAAAAAAACCTAAGCATGGTGGTCAACGGATCTTAAGCGTCAGGATGCGACCAACGCCGCGGATTTGGGAGGCAGAGACATCACCAGATCGGCAATGTCCCGGGCCGCCAGGGGACGGCCATGCTCATAGGCCGCCTTACTCATGGCTGATAAACGGTCCGGAGAATTCAAGAGCGCTTTGAGCTCATGTGCAATGTCATCGACGTCATCGATCCTCAAGGCGATCCCCTTATTGATCAAGAAATCGGTGTTGTGCATCTCTTGTCCCGGGATCGGATTGACAATGATCATCGGCAGGCCTTTGGCCAATGATTCGGATGTTGTCATGCCGCCCGGCTTAGTGATGATAAGCGCTGAGGCGTCCATGAGCTCATCGACATTACTGGCATAATCATAGATCAAAAGTTTTTTATCGGTCTTTTCTTTGGATTGCTTGAGCCAATCCATCAGCTTGACGTTGGTGCCGGCAATGACAATGAGCTGAAGGGGATCGGAAAGTTTCAACAGCGATTGAACGACTTTCTTGATCGGCCCAAGCCCCTGTCCCCCGCCCATGATCAGAACCGTCGGGATCTTGGCATCAAGCCCGAGCTTGCGGCAAACCTCTTGTTTGGTTTGCTTATCCGCAAATTTGGTCCGGATGGGAATGCCGAAGACTTTTATAGAATCCTCAGGAATACCGCTTTGAACGAAACGGTTCTTGGCGTCTTCGGAGGGAACGATATAGTAATCGACCCCGGGATTGACCCAATACGCATGAGGGGCAAAATCGGTCAGCACGCCGATCAAATGAAAAGGGCTACCGTGCGTGGTTTTGTAATCCGCCACCATGCCGCAGGGAAAGGCCTGGGTGCAGATGACCGTATCGGGTTTAAACGTTTCGAACAAACGGTGCAATTTCTTGTGGCTTTTTTTGTTCAGGAACTCTTTGATGAGTTTGGAGCGTTTGACCAGCTTGGGATTGTCATACATCTTGTCCCAGATCACGGGAACGCGTTTGATGACGCCCATGTAGGCCTTGTTGACGACCTTTTCCAGAATGGGATAAGTGTATTCAAAACCGTTGATGCTCATGACCTGGGCATCGGGAAGGACGATCTTAAGCGCCTTTTGAATGGCCACGGTGGCCTGGCGGTGGCCGGACACCTTGGTGATGTACATCAAAAGTATTCGTCGGGGTTGTTGTTCGGTCGTGGTCGTGATCATTTTATTCAATAATCGCCAGCGTGCTTCCGATGGCTGCGTCTTTGCCTTCCGGGATGACGATCTCTTTAATGATACCGTCTTTTTCTGCGGACACATTAAAAACCGCCTTATCCGTCACCAGTTCAACAAGATCATCGCCTGATTTAACTGAATCCCCCGCCTTGGCATGCCAACAGGCCACGGTGGCTCTGGTGATCCCTTCGCCTAATTCCGGTACGATGATCTGTGTCATAAAATAAATCCTGTAGGGAAGAGTTTAAGACCCTCCCCTTCAATTTTAAAATTTTAAATTAAATTTACTGCCAAAATGGGCGATCATTCTTTCTTTAACTTGCCCCATATCAATGGGCGTTTTTTTGATCTTCTGGATGGATGTCATTTGGACATCCAGTCCGCACGGACGGATCATCCGGAACAGAGAAAGGTCAGTATTTACGTTCAAACCAATGCCGTGATAGGACACCCACTTGCGGACACCGATGCCGATCGAGGCGATCTTATCACGCCCCACCCAGACGCCCCTTTGCCCGTCTATGCTACCAGCCAATATACCAAAATCCGTTAATAAATCAATCACAACCTCTTCCAATTCCACCAGAAATAACTTGAGGTCCCGACCGCGGTCATTGAGATCAAAGATGGGATAAACCACCAATTGCCCGGGCGCGTGCAGTGTGATATCCCCCCCGCGGTCAATCGAGGCAACCTCAACCCCGGATGCTTTGATGTCTTTTAAGGACCACAGCAAGCTGTCCGGTTTGGTCATCCTGCCGACCGTCAAAACCGGGGGATGCTCGCACACCACCAGATGAGGCCCCGCGCCGCTAATGACCCGGCTGACCAATTCCTTTTGGCGCGCAAAAGCATTTTGGTAGGGGATCAAGCCCCAATCCTGGATAACGCATGATGATTGTTGAGCATTCATTAAATTAGACCAATGACAGCAGACTGAAGACAAAAGACGTTGACAGAAAGGATTAAAAACAAAAAACCAAAGATTAAAATTACTAAAGAAAGCTCCCAACGAATTAACATCTTTAATTCTTTTCTTTAGTCTTCGGTCTTTGGTCTTTTGTCTTTTTATAAACTCTTACAGATCGCGTCGGCCATTTCCTGAGTTCCGACGGCGGACGGGTCATTGCGGTCCTGTTTTAGGTCGTAGGTGACGAACTTTCCTTCCTTAAGGACTTTACGAACCGCGTTCTCAAGCCGGTCGGCCGCTTTCTCTTCACCGATATGACGGAGCATAAGAACGGCCGATAAGATCGTTGCCGTCGGATTGACTTTATTCTGCCCGGCATATTTGGGAGCAGAACCATGGACCGGTTCGAACAAAGAGATCGTGTCCCCGATATTGGCGCCCGGGGCGATACCCAGACCTCCCACCAATCCGGCGCACAGATCGGAAACGATGTCCCCGTATAAATTCGGCAGGACCAAAACATCATACAGCTCAGGCTTTTGGACCAATTGCATACACATATTATCAACGATCACATCCTCGAACTGGACCTTACCCTTATATTCTTCGGCGACCTCGCGGGCGCATTGCAAAAACAACCCGTCGGAAAACTTCATGATGTTCGCTTTATGGACCGCGGTCACTTTCTTGCGGCCATGGGCCACGGCATAATCAAAGGCATATTTCACAATGCGTTTGGAGGCGTAGACCGAGATCGGCTTGATGGATACCGCGGAATCCGGACGGATCTGCTTGGGCTGAAGGGAATTGATCTGGGCGATGACTTTTTTGACCGCGTCGCTGTCTTTTTCAAATTCAATGCCCGCGTAGAGATCTTCGGTATTCTCACGGAAGATGACCAGATCGGTTTTCTTGGCAACGGTCTTTGTGCCTTCATAATATTTGCACGGACGCACGCAGGCAAAAAGATCGAGCGCTTGGCGCAACTGAACGTTGACCGAACGAAAACCCTTTCCAATGGGGGTTACGATCGGGCCTTTGATGGCGATCTTATTTTTACGGACAGATTCAAGGACATGGTCCGGCAGCGGCGTTCCATATTGCTTGATCGCGGTCTCCCCGACCTCTTGCACGTCCCAATCGATCTTGACCCCTGTGGCATCCACGCATTTTCTCATGGCGGAAGACACTTCCGGACCGATACCATCTCCCGGAAGCAGTGAAATTCGATAAGACATATCAACTCCTTCTAAAACTTATTTTTTCCCCATCATAGATTTAAATTCTTCCAGATTACGCACATGATTCAAAGCTGTTTCATAGGTAACAAGGCCTTTGTCGACCAATTCTTTGAGTGATTTATCCATCGTCTTCATGCCAAAGGCCGCGCCGGTCTGAATGGCGGTGCGGATCTGTTCCGTCTGGCGTTCGCGCACCATGTTGCGGACACCCGGGGTTGCGATCATGACCTCGGCGCAAAGGATACGCCCCTTGCCCGTCGCCCGCGGAATGAGCTGCTGGGAAATAACACCTTGCAGAGCTGCCGCCAGCTGCAGCCGCACCTGCTGCTGCTGATACGGCGGAAAGACGTCGATGATACGTTCAATGGTCTGCGGCGCATCCGGCGTGTGCAAAGTCGCCAACACCAAGTGACCGGTTTCAGCCGCGGTCAACGCCGTTGAAATGGTTTCCAGATCGCGCATCTCACCGACGACAATGACGTCCGGGTCCTGTCGCAAACAGCGCTTAAGCGCCTCTGCGAATGAATTGGTGTCTCGGTAAACTTCACGCTGTTTGATGATAGATCGCTTATTAGAATGCAGATATTCGATCGGATCCTCGATACAGGTGATGACGACCGCCCTCTCGGCATTGATGAGATTGATCATGGAGGCAAGCGTTGTTGTTTTACCGGTCCCGGTGGGTCCGGTCAAAAGCACCAGACCGTTGGGCTTGCGCGCCATCTCGGCGATGACCGGCGGCAGGTTC
>CAZLRE010000130.1:0-5125 GCA_964561885.1 uncultured Planctomycetales bacterium
TGTTCGGATCGCCCTTGCGCTTGGTGGTTTTATCGGTCTTTGTCTTCTGGCGTGTGTTTTTCTGGCAACGCTTCATCCGCCGCATTTGATGCAAGAGTCTGATGCGATGAATTACCATCTGACCCTGCCGCGTCAGCATCTGATCCTTGGGTCGTTCGACCATATCCCCTGGTCGGCGGATGATTTTTTCTATCTGCCGGTTGATTTTGCCCTGGCCCCTTTTTGGTTCGCGACCGCGTTGCCGAATAAATTCCCGCAGTTTATTTTCTTCTTGGGGCTTCTTGGCGTTGTTTTCAGTCTGACGCGAGAAATGAAGAGGGGGCCTGTAACAGCCGGATACTTTTGCCTATTCGCATTGCTGGGTTCTCATGGCCATGGTGTTCAAATGGGAACTGCGATGCTTGATCTTACGCTGTGCTATTTGTTCCTTGCCTCTTTGGACAGTTTTCTCAAGAACCAGAAATGGCTGTTTGTCATTGAATGCGCTTTCTTTTTCTGGGCAAAATCTTTGGTCGCCCTGCAGGTGTTAACGTTCTTGCTGTTTCTTGCGGGGACCTTTTGGTTTCTGCGCACGCGCGGTTTTCTTGAGGTCACGCTGGATTTTCAGCGAAGGGTATTGCCGGAGGATATCCGCCGGTACCGGCAGTTTCTTTTTGCGGTCTTGCCGTGGTTCTTGCTGACAAGCGCAGTTGTTGCCGGACCGTTCATGGCCAAATCGATCTATTACACCGGATCGCCTTTCTTTCCGGTCGGGGTCGGGAGCTTCAATGTTCATCCGGGGATCCCGGAAGGTTCCACGGCATGGGCTTCTCTTCTTCGTTCGGCCGAATTTTTGACGAGAAGCATTCATAACGATGGGTTCGGCCGTTCTGTTCTCGATTTTCTGGTCCATTTCTGGGTGCTCGCGGTCCCAAGCGATAAAGTGAATAACGCGTTTGATTATCCGATGGGGTTGTCGTATTTAATATTTCTGGGGCCGTTCGTTTTCATTTTCTGCCGATCATTGGTTAGGAAGGAAATCGCGGTATTGCCGTGGATGGTCGTTGTGTATTGGGTTCTATGGTGGTTTAGCGTCCGGGAAACCCGGCATCTTTATACTCCGGTCCTTTTAATGGCGATCGCTTCGATCGCGTCCTTTAAAGAATGGTCCAAGATCTTTGTATCGATTGTGTTGACCGCCATGCTCTTGAACACCGTTTCGGTCTATCGTGCCCACAGTACAAATTTTGGACGTCCACCGGAAAGTGTTCTCAGGGCTGAGGACAAGATTTTGGTAGAAGAAAGCCGCCGTTATCTTTCGCAAAAGAGATCTGATAAAGTTGAGCTGATGCACTCCGAAGCTGCCTTTGCCCAGTTTCCCGTGGTCGTTCGGCGGGAAATTTTGCCTCATGTGATCGCTTTTTGATATATAATAAACGCCATTTCGAAAGGTTTCGTATGAAGTTGAGCGTTATCATGCCCGCCTATAATGAACGGCCGTGGATCGAAGAGTGCGTAGCCCGCGTGATGTCTCAGGAGGTTTCAGGTATCGCTTCCAAAGAGATCATCATTGTGGATGACGCCTCCAGCGATGGAACGGACCGCGTTCTGCTGGAGCTTGAGAAGAAATTTCCGCAAGTCATCAAGTTGGTCAAGCATCCGTACAATCTCGGCAAGGGCGCCTGCATCCGCAGCGCCGTCGGTGTTATGACCGGGGACATCTGTGTCATCCAGGATGCCGATCTTGAGTATGACCCCAAGAATTATAAACAGCTGCTTCAGCCGTTAGTCAGCGGTATCGCGGATTGTGTTTATGGTTCCCGTTTCCAGGGCGACCAGGCTAAACGTGTTTTGCTGTTTTGGCATTATCTGGGCAACCGCGCCCTGACGTTCTTAAGCAACATGCTGACGAACATCAATATCACCGACATGGAGACCGGGTACAAAGCTTTTCGTTGCGACATATTGAAAAAGGTCACGATCACCTCCAACCGTTTCGAATTTGAACCTGAGATCACCGCCAAAGTCGCGCGTCTGCGCTGCCGGATGTATGAGGTGGGCATCAGTTATTACGGACGCACCTACGCCGAAGGCAAAAAGATCACCTGGGTCGACGGTGTTAAGGCCATTTTCGCGATCGTCAGGTTTGGCATTTTCCCCTAGAGCATGTTGACTTCATCGGAACAAAGAACGGAACCCATGCAGCACCCACGTTTGGAAATATTAGGCGTCAGGGTCAGCGATGTCACTGTCCCTAAGGCAGTTCAAAATATTGACGGGTGGGTCCGCGCACGAAATAAAACTTATGTCTGCGTTGCTCCGGTCTCAACATTGGTGGATTGCCAGAAGGATTCCAAATATAAAAACGTGGTCAACCAGGCCGGTATGGTCACGCCCGACGGTATGCCGGTGGTCTGGCTGGGCAGAATCAAGGGAAGCCGGACGATCGAACGCACCTACGGTCCTGATCTGTTGACCGCGGTCTGCCAAAACGCAGAGCACCGTCATTTTTTCTATGGGGGAGTACCCTCAACGCTGGATCTGCTGGAAAAAGCCCTTAAAAGCAAGAATCCTCATCTTAATATCGTAGGGAAGATCTCCCCGGATTTTTCGCCTCAAGCGCGGTTGGAAAGCAAGGAAGTCATCGAGCATATCAACCGCGTCCGTCCGGATATTCTTTGGGTCGGATTGGGTTCGCCGAAGCAGGATTTCTGGATGAGTTTGCACCGTCCTCTATTGGATGTTCCGGTCATGATCGGTGTCGGGGCGGCGTTTGATTTTCTCTCCGGCGTCAAACCTCAGGCGCCGCGCTGGATGCAGCGAAGCGGCCTGGAATGGATTTTTCGCCTTGTGAGCGAACCGCGCCGGCTTTGGAAGAGGTATCTCATCGGCAATACGAAGTTCATTTATTATCTTTGCCGGGAGCAGCTCAGGGATTCATTTAAAGGTCAGAACAAAACATGTTCAAAGTAAACAGATATTTCGTCGTCAAGTTGTTGTACATGGCCATCGACACGTTCTGCATGGGGCTGGCTGTTTATCTGGCCTGCAAGATCCGTCCCAGCACGCTGCCGTTTCCCATCAATTTCCACAATCTTTTTATTGAGGTCGAAAGCCCCACGCGGTCCCTGCTATTGATGTGGATCCCGATCAATATTTTCATCAATAACTACAACGCGCTTTATGAGACCAAGCGCGAGAAGCTGGAAAGTATCGAGATCTTCCAGGTCATCCGCGCGGTGGCCGTCTCCGCGCTTCTGTCGATCGTTTTTATCTATGCGGTCAAGATCGAAGGGTTCCCGCGCAGCATCCTGTTGATGAGCACGGCGTTCATTGCCGTGTTCTTTTCGGTATGGCGCATTTTAAAACGCAGCTTCGTCGAGAGTTTGGTCGCGCAGGGGTTCAATAATTTCAACGCCATAATTATCGGCGCCGGCAAGGTCGGTCTCATGCTGGGACAGGAACTGCGCAGGCGCAAAACCCTCGGCATCAAGGTTTGCGGATATCTCGATGATTTCAAGACCCAGAGCGATGTTCCTTCGCACATCAAGATCCTGGGAAAGCTTGCGGATTTTCAGGGTTTGGCCAAGAAGGAATTCATCCATCAGGTGTACATTACGATCCATAATGACTCGATGACATTTTCCAAGATCCTTGAGGAGGCCCGCGAGATGGGCATTGCGGTTCGGGTCGTTCCGCAGGGCTTTGAACTCATGGAAAGCGAATTTAACAAATACAACATCGGGATCATCCCTGTCCTGGAATACTGCGACGTCCGCAATGTGCATCGTCACCAGGGCAAAAGACTTTTTGATCTTCTGGTGGGTTGCATGCTTATGATCGCGGTATTTCCCCTGATCGCTGTCCTTGCGGTTTTGGTCAAGCTGGACAGTCCGGGGCCGGCGTTTTATCTGTCCAAACGTTATGGACGACGGGGGCAATTGTTCCACATGTATAAATTCCGCAGCATGGTGGCCAATGCGGATGATCTTTTGAAGGATCTAAGAAAGCACAACGAAGTTGGGGGGCCGATCTTTAAAATGAAACGCGATCCGCGCGTGACTCGCATGGGCACGTTCCTGCGCAAATACAGTCTTGATGAATTGCCGCAGATCTTCAACGTGATCAAAGGAGATATGAGTTTAGTCGGGCCCAGGCCGTTGCCCATCGAACAGGTGGAGCGCGAGGACTTCAGGCAATTAAAACGTCTGGACGTCCGTCCGGGCATAACAGGCCTGTGGCAGATCCGGGGCCGGAGCGACGTTTCATTCCAGAGGCTGGTCCGTTGGGACATCTGGTATATAAACAATTGGTCGTTCTGGCTGGATTTGCATATTCTCAGACAAACGATCCCGGTGGTCCTCAAAGGCAGGGGGGCTTATTGACCGGGAGGCATCACGCCGTGTCGGTGGTAATCCGTATAAATTTTTGATATGCCTTGAAAAGAATTACTCTATAATGGAAAAGTTTTAATGCCCACAGAGCGAATAATCAACACAGCTTGTATCCATTGAAAGATCATTCATGAAGAAAAAAGCCCTCATCACCGGGATCACCGGCCAGGACGGTTCCTATTTGGCCGAATTTCTGCTTAACAAAGGTTATGATGTTTACGGCATTATCCGCCGGGCCAGTCATTTTAATACGGACCGCATTGATCATTTGTATCAAGATCCGCATGAAAAGAATGTGCGGCTGCATCTGTTATACGGAGATCTTAACGATGCCAGTTCGCTGAATCATATCGTCAAGACCGTCAAGCCGGATGAGATCTATAATCTGGGCGCCCAGAGCCATGTCAAAGTGAGTTTTGAAGTTCCGGAATATACAGCCGAGATCACAGCGCTGGGCACGATCCGGTTGCTGGAAGCGATCAGGGATTCTGGCATCAAGACCAAGTTCTACCAGGCCTCGAGTTCAGAGATGTACGGCGATGTTTTAGAGACCCCGCAAACCGAAAAAACCCCGTTTAATCCCCGCAGCCCATATGCCGCGGCCAAGGTCTACGCGTATTGGCTGACGGTCAATTACCGGGAAGCCTACGGCATGTACGCCTGCAACGGCATTCTCTTCAATCATGAATCTCCCCGTCGGGGAGAGACCTTTGTAACGCGCAAGATCACCCGAGCGCTCGCGCGCATCAAAT
>CAZLRE010000130.1:5135-5759 GCA_964561885.1 uncultured Planctomycetales bacterium
GCCTGCAGGATAAATTGTATCTGGGGAATTTAAGCGCCAAACGCGATTGGGGTTTTGCCGGTGATTACGTTGAGGCTATGTGGCTTATGCTTCAGCGATCGAAACCAGAAGACTATGTCATCGCGACCGGAGAGACCCATTCTGTCCAGGAGTTCCTCCAGGAAGCGTTCTCTTACGCAGGCATGGACTGGAAGAAATATGTCGAGATCGACAAGCGGTATTTTCGTCCGACGGAAGTGGATGTGCTTTTGGGCAATAGCGCCAAGGCGCGCAGGACCCTCAAGTGGAAACCGAAAGTGAATTTTAAACAGCTCGTGCGCATGATGGTCGATGCGGACATGCAAGAGACGCGCAAGGTTGTTTACGGCACACAGGGTAAGGCGGCGGATTAGTATGGGCTTCTGGAACGACAAAAAAGTGCTTGTGACCGGAGGCGCGGGTTTCCTGGGCCGGTCGGTCGTTGGTCTTTTAAAAGAAAAAGGATGCCGACATATCTTTGTCCCCCGCAAGAAAGATTATGATCTTCGCCAGGCAGCCGCCATCAAGCGTGTTTTAAAAGATTCCAACCCGGATATTGTTCTTCATTTGGCTGCCGTCGTCGGAGGCATAGGGGCCAACCAGCGC
>CAZLRE010000131.1:0-5638 GCA_964561885.1 uncultured Planctomycetales bacterium
AACTTTGGGACGCCACTGTTCAACGCTCCAGCTCCAGACCGGGTCATCCGGCGCGCAGATCTTCTCGAACATCAAAAGTGTCTTGCCTTTGGGGGCGCAGAGTTCGGAGAAATTCTTCGTTTCGCTCACGCGGTTGAAATAAAACCGCTTGTTGACCAGGTACATCCAGTGCGGGTCGTCAAATTTATCTTTGTGAATGACCGCGTTGACAATGATGCCGTTATAAAAAGGAAGTTCATTATGGATATTGCGCAACGCCTCCAAAGGCGGCGAAAGATATCCCAGAAGACTATCCAGCGGAATGGTGGAAACCAGAATATCGGCCGCGATCTCGGCGCCGTGCGGAGCATCGAGCACGACCCTTGAGATCTTGCGTCCTGCGTTGAGCTCGATCGTCCGGATGCCGGCATTATAAATGACCTCGCCTCCCCGTTCGGTTATGCCCTGGGCCATGTTTTTAAACACATTACCGATGCCGTTGCGGTGATACATATACCGCCGGACATGCAGATAGGATTTCAGGTTCTCTTTCTTCTTTGATGTGAACAGCTGGCTCAAAAACGCGCCCAGAGAAACGTTCGGCAATTTCCGCCGGGCGAATTCGACCGAAAGCTTCTCTGCCGAGCAGCCCCAAACGCGCTCGGAATAATCACCGAAACAGATGTCATATAACTTCTTCCCGAAATTCGCGATGCCGTACTGCTTGAAGGATTCCTGCGGCAGCTTCACGAAGAGCGACTTGAACTTCACCTTAAAATAATCCCAAACGATCCGGACGTTAAGAAAAAGGCTGAATTTGGAAAAGGCCTCTCCCAGACGGAACGGGTAACTCATGGGTTTATCTGTGATATAAAGTCTTTGTTTGATGGCAAGGTCGAACATACTGTTATTGCCGTGTTCGATCACGAAGTCCGTGATCTCTTTGGTCATGGCGTGGAATGTGTGCGGGCCGTAATCCACGATGAAATTCTTCCATGTGCGGCTGGCGCCTTTGCCGCCGGGGATGTCGCTTTTCTCGATGACAATGACCTTATGTCCGGCTTTCTGGGCGGTGTACGCGGCGGCGAGACCCGCCGGTCCGGCGCCGAGGATGACAACTGTCTTTTGCGAACTATCCATAAAAAGTCGTCCTTATAAATATCATCGTCATTGCGAGCCCGAAGGGCGAAGCAACCTTACTCGCGTATAAGATTGCTTCGTTCCTTACGGGAACTCGCAATGACGCTCCATATGCTTGACTTTCCGCCCGATCACGATGTGGCCGATGCAGTATTTCTTCTCCCGGTCCAAGAAATCAAATCGGGAAATAACCCAGCCGGTGATCCAGCAGAGGACCATAAACGGCCAGAGCAAGATCGCGGCGAACATATTTTTCTTTCTCCACTGTTTAAAAACGATCAAACCTAACTTCTCGAGCCGGTTGCCCGTGTATGTGAAGATACCGGCCAGACGATGATGTTCCTTGATCTCAAATCCCGCCTGCGCGAAGACCGAACGCAAACCGAATTGGGTGTAATTAAAGAAATGATATGGTTCAAAATGATCGCCGGCCGCCTGCGGAACGGAAAGAAATAAAAATCCGCCGTCCTTGAGAATACGATTGACCTCGCGCAAGCCTTTGACCGGAAATTCCAGATGCTCGAGCACCTGAAGCATCAAAGCGCCGTCGTAATGACGGTCTGGTTTCGGGATGTCATAAACGCTCGCCAGAAAATCATGTTTCTGGTTGAAATGAAAACCGTTTTCCAGATCGCAGGACTCATAACGGTTGTTGGCGGCGATCAGGTCTTTATACTGGCAAACACCTGCGCCGACATCAAGGACCAATAGACCTTTTTGCGCGGCCGCAAAATCTGACAGCACGCGGTAAAGGAACGTCCGCTCATCAGGGATTGTCCAAAACCCGCCGCGTTTGATGTAGTGTTTGAGTTTATGGTTCAGCATATTTTACGAGCACCAGAGCACAGGTCACAAGAGCACATGAAGATCATAAGATACTTGCGCTCTTTTACACTCTTGTGCTCCAGTGACATGTGTTCATCATGCTATTCATTTGCTATATGTTCCTGTGCCCATGTGCTCTCTAGTTAATTCCAACTCATCCTCTGCCAATTGGCCAGCGACACCAGATATGTGTCGTAATCGCGACTGAGTTTGGGCAGAAGCTCATCACGAGAAACCCCTTGCGCTAAATACTCGCGCATGCGTTTGAGCAAATATCCCATTCGCTTGGAAGAAAAACCGTCCATAAAAGGGTCCAATCCCATGTAATACCCTTTATAATCCGCGTGCTTCCACTTGTTGGTGCCGGTGATACGCGCAATGATCGCTTTCTCAAGCGTAAAAACATCTCGGAATACAACGACACCGTCGCCGCGATTGGCAAATTCATTGCGTTCAAAACCGGTCAAATCCGCATGAAAGCTCACCGTGCCGGCAAAGAAGGTTTCTGCCGCGGTCGTGCTGATGCCAAGTCCAACAACCAGGTCACTGGCCATACCGATCTGTGCCGGGACAGCCTTGGTACGCACCGTGTCCCCCAGAAAAACCTCCACACGCCCCAGGTCGATCATCTCCTTAAGTTCGGGCAGTTCCTGGATGATCTCATCCAGGACAAATTTCCGTTTCGGTTTAAGGAGCACAACCACGTTCCCAAATTTACGTAACAGCGAGATCAGGACCCTGTGAACATCCAGCTGCATGTGTTTACTGTAGGGAAGGTCGTTGGCCATGATATTGTCATGATAGGAAATGATGAATTTGCCTTCATGGCGCTGACGGATGGCCTGGGCGCGTTCACGATGGGCCTTGAAATAATGATCGCACGGATATCCGGTAAAGAAGATCGCCATAAACGGATAACGGTTAAAATTATTCCTCAAGAAGTGTTCCCCCCAGGTGAAAAGCACATCAAAACATTTCTGGTTATCAATGCGATAGATGGGAAAATTGCTCCAGTGTCCGCCCGTATAAAAACCACCCAACCATTCGATCGCCTGTCCTTTGACAAGCTTATCTTCGTCGATGTCGTACATCGTCCACAAAACTTTAATGCCCAGTTGCTCATAAATGGACATCCAATACAGACTACGATAAATGTAACGCACGGCCTGAAACCGCAACCATGTCCCTTCATTCCAAGTCACAAGGCATTTCAATAAGCCAAAGACCATCATCAGCGTGCTTGCACTATAGCGCAGGGCTACACTGATCGTTTTGACACCCTCTTCTTTTGGTTTTTCTGGAAAACCGCCCAAACGGATACGGGAAATGTTGCGTTCCTTGAGGACTTTGACAGAGTCCGCATCAAAGCGTTCCATTTCCAATCCGCAGATTTCCCCGGCGTCTATCCCAGCTCCTTCAATCCAGGAAATATCGTTGATCTCATCCAGACGGACACGGTTTTGGGTCAGCTCGACCCCGATTTTGATCTCCGTCGGATTCTTATCGCCGCGGGTCGACCGTGACAAGATACTGCCCGCGAGATCACTTAACCATCGATTCAGAAATTTACCGATGATCTTAAAGCGCCCGGCAAAATAGTATTTGTTGAAATACCCGTCATAGAAAAAATTGGAACGGCTCTCGATAGGTAAAACATGAGCGACCATGGTGTGATAAAAAATAATGGTTTCAAAACATCGCTGTAATAGACTGGAAAATGGTGTCCGGCGCATAATAAAAGCGGCCCCGTCCTTGCCGGAGATATATTCAGCTAAAACACTCATTTCAATGGGACGATATAAATGCGGGTACGCGGCCTCTTTTAAATGCGCGGCAAACTTATCAGGATTCAATCCGTTGTCCGCGCAAAAACTTGCGTTCGCCTTTGCCATGGATTCATCATCGATCCAGTCATTTAAAAGGGCTTCTAATCTTGCATGAATGGTCTCATAAAGGGATACACCTTCCATCTTTTCTTCACTGGCCACGATATCTTTGATCTGCACAACGGGAGTTTTAGCTGCTTTTTCTAAGAAAGGAACAAAAGGAGTGAAGAAGCGGGAGACATTCACATAATAAATTTTTTCCGGCCGGACGTGCCTTGCGAGAACCACGGCTTTAAATGCCGAACTCCAGCACACCAAGTCGACCCAAATGGTTTTTCTTGTTTCAGTCTTGGGGCTGCTCATTAAATTGATTTCTTCTCTGGAAGCGTATTTATCTTCACTTAGGAACTTCCCTGGCAATAACTACTTTTCTAAGGCCTTTGCTTGCAAGAGCCTCTTCAAATTCTTGTTTCATAGGGCCATCGGGAAATGCGGAACAAAAATATTCGGCATCCAGCGTCATTTTCTTTATATCCAAACAGCGTCCTAAAACCGGTATATTATCCACCAGAGAAAATTGAATATCCGACCGGTCATGCACAAAGCCCACGATATCATATTCGTTCGATTTACGCACGGCATCGACCATTTGCTGCGCTGCCAGGTCCATTTCTTTACACAAAAGAATAATCTTCTTAGCGTTTTTCTTCTCGCCTTTAAAATAGATCTTGGGAGCCGGAATCTGCATGACATCGGCATTAATCTTTAGAACTTCAGGATTAGCATCGAGGAATTTGAGGACATCCCGCGTTGAAAAAGCCGGATTAGCACGATAAAGTTTCTCATAAATCCGCTTCATCACCATCAGATCTTCTTCATAATCAACTGTAAGTCTAATCAACGACCTGTTTTGAAAAAAAGGGTCGTTATTTTCGGTGACATGGACGTTAAAAATATCAGAACGCTTCAGATAAGTTGTCATATATTCGGTAAGCGAGGTATCCTCGGCGTTAGCGTAAGCCTTTTGAAGGGTAGCCAGCGAGATGACCTCGGCATTCATACCTAGAGGAAGATATTCCGACTTGGAAAAGTCATAACCGCCTTGCATATGGGTTATTATCATTGCGTCGATGTTCTCAGGATCTGTTAAAGGATTATCTCCTGTCACGCGTACGACCATTTTGAGATCAAACTTTTGAGCGGCATCAATGAAACGTTTCATCACGTCCAGCTCGGAGCCCGCGAATTTGAGAATCCCTTCCTGTGCGGCAATATCTAAAAGAACTCGGTCATCAGGATGAGTTGATGTACACAAAACGATCTTTCCGATATTCTTAACGCGTTTCATACGCTCGATCAAATGAACGATTACCGGTTTACCCACAATATCGCTTAAGGCCTTGCTGGGCAGCCGCGATGATTTCATACGGACAGCGATAAGCACGCCAATATTTTCTCTTGAAATAATGTTCACTTGACCATCTCCCGTAACACAATCTGATCCTTTCGGATAAGAAGCTTTGCTTTCTTACCTAACAAAGTTTTCAATTCATTTCCCCCGAGGCCGGGGTCTGAACGTTTAAGTGTAAGCTTGTCTGCCGTCAGGGTTTCTCCCGGTTTAATATCGGTCATAGCAACAATCGTTTTCTTGACCATAGCGCGGTACTTAATCTCATCTTCTGTCAAAGGCTGCCATTTTTCCTGGCCTAAGGCGATCTCAGTCTCCCTTACCCAACGGACAAATTTACGAAAATATTCCAGAGACAACGCAGATTGATGATCGATGCCCTTTAAAGAACGATCCAAAACTATATGTTTTTCGATAGCAAAGGCTCCTAAAGCCCTAGCCGCAAGCCCGACAAAGAGAC
>CAZLRE010000132.1:0-4660 GCA_964561885.1 uncultured Planctomycetales bacterium
CCCACAGGACCGTAAATGCTATAAAAGCCGCAAATTTCATGCGTTCGGCAAAAGCGCCGATAATAAGGGCCGGGGTGATGATCGCGAACATGCCCTGGAACATCATGAATGCCAAATGCGGAATACCGTATCCAGGAAAAGCATCCTGGCCTACGCCATTAAGAAACGCAAAACTAAAGCCTCCGAAAAAGGCGTTGCCCTCGCTGAAGGCAATGCTGTATCCATAAATGACCCAGATCACGCTGACCAGCGCCAAGCAGCCGAAACACTGCATCAGGATGCCCAGGATGTTTTTGCGTCTGACCATACCGCCATAAAAAAATGCTAATCCCGGCGTCATCAGCATAACAAGCGCTGCCGACACCAGGACCCATGCCGTATCTCCGGCATTGATCGGATTAACCACTGCTGTTTCCATTTGCGTTCCTCCTTGTAGTGGCGCCTATACTCGCGGATATACTCACACGGATTCGGACACCAACCTGTTTGACGCGCACCTTTGGCGGACATGATCACGCCAACCGCCTCGTCATGAACCCTGGCCCCGCCTATCGGGGCATTGGGCACAACTAACTAAATCACATGGTTCGATATGCACAGAATAATCCAACTGCCAACGCGACCTCTGAAATCCCCACCATCAGCAACATCTCTTTAAGTGACTTGGCCATTAACATCCTCCCGTTTCCTCGCTCAAAATAAAAAGCCCGACCCCTCCGGTAACCGGACAGATCGGGCGTCATTGCCCTGCGTAAACACGCTTTCGTCAGCGTAAAATAAAAAACCCTGGCCACAAGTCAGCTTTGACTTAACGGCCAGGGGCTTCAATGTCCCTGATTAATACGTCTCGTATCAAATAAAAAATCCTCAACGAGAAAACAACTGTGTTTTTCGAAGAGGACGTCAGTGCCCTAAAAACAAACCAAGTATATGCGGTATTAAAACAATTGTCAAGAAAAAATTTTTGTCTCTTGGAAAGTAAATGAACTAGTTATCCAGAATGATAATCCGTCGGTCTGCCATCTTTTCTTCCAGAGAAAAATAAACGATCCAGCTGTCATAGGCTTCCGGATCCGGAGTGACATCATTCGTTTCCCTTGCATCAAGGTCAAAGGAATGCGGCTCGCGCGCATCATAGCTAAGAAGCCCTATTGCTGTGAACGGGGTATTGTCCGTCGTCGACGGCTGCCAACCGCCATACTCGCTGGATACTGGTGTGGTGTCATCGACGTCCAGCAAAGCGGTGACCCTTCCATTCTTGTCATCCACCACAGTTCCTCCGGCAACGATCAAATCCCCGGAGCGCCCCAAAGACCCGGTAACAGATGCGATTTGGTTGTAAGAACCGTCCCCTGCGCTCAATGTTTGCGACCCAGATACCGCATCAATCACAAACGTGTCAAACGCGTTCAGTCTCAATGCAAACACGCCTGCCGCGAACCATCCTTGATTACCCACCGTCTCCCTGATCTCGACATCGATCGAATGCGCTGTATTAGTAAGCGTTTGGGCCCAGCCCAAACCATAGATAGGCGAATCATTCGTATCCTCTCCGTCGGTTTCCTGTTCGAAGTACGTGGTCCCGTCAATGTTCAGCCTTGCCGCATACGCATCCCCCGTCAAGGTTTGAATATCAGCCCTTGTATAGGCCATAATCCACCAGCTATCTCCCGAGTTATCCGGAGTCCAGCTCAAATTGACTTGGGAAGCAAACGTAGTTGTCAGAGTGCCGCCCGCCGTTGAGATAGAGTATTTAAGATCATTATTTGTGATCAGATCTTCAACATTCAGGACGATGAGTTTGACATCATCGACCCTTGCTGTATGCGCTGCGTTCTCATTATAGTATTCGATTTCGACATCCTCATCAGCAGCGGTCCATACCGTGAACCACCAATAAGGTGTCTTATAAGCCGCGCCTGTTCTGTCTGTTTCTTCGGTTCCTTCGGACTCCGCAAACGCCACCCCGCCATGGGTAACGCGAAAACCCGAGCGACCTGCATTATTACTGGTCTGATGATAACCCGAGGCAAGGATCAAATACCGCTCTCCGACAGTAAAATTGGAATTATCTATCCAGCCGTTCGCGGAGGCGGTTGTTCCAGTACCTGCCGTACCGGTCACAGCCGACCATCCTGTTGACGTTTTTGTCTCTACAGAGGTGCGCCGTGCGACAAAATGTTCAACTTCAGCGCCAAAAACCGCAGAAGGCAAGGCGAGCCCAGCGCACCATATCACTATGGCGAAAAGGGCATTTATCAATTTTCTATGTTTGCCTTGCCTATGCATTTTTATTGATCATCCGTAATAATGACCCGCCTTCGCGGGAACTCGACGACAAACCACGAAACGTTGGCAGCCGCACTTCCTGTGGCCGCACGCGTTAAACGCAAATTGGTATCGCTGGTCAATTCCGCCGTAAACCAATGGGCCCTTGGGTTATCATCCGCCGCATCTGCAGAGCGGCCCTGCTTTGCGTACATCGAACAAAATGCGATCGCCCGGGTCGTTGAAACGGGACGCGAAAGCGTGACATCGATCTGCGTTTCAGCGTTGGTAAAAGCCTGCGTTCCGCTTAATACAACTTCACCGCCGGTAAAGGTCACCGCCGACCACTTAACAGTCACCGAATTGGTCGTGCCGTTGCGCTGGAACCCGAGCTGTGTCGCGCTGTTGAATTTCACATCCACGGAGGCATCATCCGCGTTCATGTTCCCTGATACTGTTTCACTCGCAAAAATGACTGATTTGTTCAGGTCTACGGAAGAAATGGCTGCCGTCGTTGTTCCTGTCCCGGCACCCAATGTGGTCGTTCCGGTCTGCACACTCGCCCCTGTATAATCCACCACTTGCCAGCTGACCGCGTTCGCGTTGGCTATGGCCGCCACTGCCGCCAAACGTAAATTGGTTGAAGACGTGAGTTCAGCGGATAAGTTATCATCGGTACCCCACTGGGATCCGTCATTGAAGTAGGACACAATTGGGAAGGATTGAGCGGTTGTGACCGCAGTGATCGCCACGTCTGTAGTCGCTGTCGCATGTCCGTTCTCATTGCGCTGAACAGTTACGCCTGTTGTGAATTCAGCAACATACCAGGCCACGTTGACCGTGGCAGTTCCGGCAATGCGTTCAAAATGGATGTTGGTTGCCGATGAAATCTGCCCGCGGACCAAAATCTGACTCGGCGTGTTGTTATCCACCCGATAGCTGAAAACCAAGAATGATTTGGTCAAATCAACCGAAGTGATGGTGACGTCCGTCGATACGGTCGTGAAGCTCGTGGTCCCGCTTTGGACCTTCTTGATGACGGTCCTGGCCGCCCAGGCCGGAGACACAAGGCAGGCCGAGGCCACGACGAGAATCAAGCTCGCGGTCCACACCTTCCAATTGTTATGTGTCTTCGGTTTCATCACGTGTTTGAACCTTCTTCCGACAGCCTCTCGGGAATGACATAATTACGGCCGATCCTGATCGCCTTGATCTGCCCCTTCTTGATCTTCTTAAAGACCGCGATGCGGCTGATGCCCAAACGGACCGCCATCTCTTTGACGGAAATATGTTTGACTGAAACTTTTTCTCCCGCAGCAACCTCTTCTCGCGCGATGACAAAGCTCCGCCCGACCTTATAGGCCTTAATTGTTCCCTTTTGAATTCTTTTAAATACGGCGATACGGCTGATGCCAAGCAATTTGGCATACTGCGGGACGGAGAAATATTCGTTGTGGCTTGCGGCGGCTAATTGAGGTTCTTCCTGTGCCTGCTTATTGATCACTTCTTTTAAAATTACGTAATGACGGCCCACGCGTTTGGCGGCAATGGTTCCATCCTTAATGCGGTTAAAGACCGTCACACGGCTGATGCCCAGAATGCGGGCCGCCTCCATGACGGATAAATAATCACCCTTCTCTATGATTGCGAATTTAAATCCCGGGAAATGTTCTTGAACGTAGGATTCGGGGATGGCGTAACTGCGGCCGATCTTGACAGCTTTGATCCGGCCTTTTTGAATGCGCTTAAAAACAGCTACCGTGCTGATGCCAAGATATTGGGCCAGCTGGGCTGTTGATACATGTCTGATGTTTTCTTGCGGCATCTGAGTGTTCCGGCAACGCCGGTTAACTTAGTTAACAATTATTAACCTTAAATACACATAAACGGGTTAACTATAGTTAACCCGTTTTATAATATCACAGATGAGGGAGAATAAAGTCTTTTAGAAGGATTTATTGTCTAACGGTAGGGGAGGGATTTACTTTCGCAGTTCATCCATCAATATGATGGATTCGGCAATGTCTTTCATGGAGCGGCAAGAGTCCATGCTTTTCTTGTGGATCATCCGGTAGGCCGATTCTTCGGAAAGATTGTTCATGCGCATCAAAACGCCTTTGGCGCGTTCAATGAGCTTGCGGGTTTCCAGGGCTTCCTTGGCCCGCAAAGCTTCTTCCATGAGTTTTGTGTTCTCAACAGCGACTGCCGCTTGGTTGGTCACCATCTGCAGGACATTGACCTCTTCCTGGGTAAAAGCATGCGGATTCTTGGTGTACACATTGATGACGCCAATGGCCTTGTCTTTAACGATCATCGGAACAGCGATCATCGAAGTCAGGCCTTCTTTCACTGCGAGATCGCGATAGAAATATTTCTGCTCCTTGCGCACATC
>CAZLRE010000132.1:4670-5578 GCA_964561885.1 uncultured Planctomycetales bacterium
GCGCACATCATAAACAATGAGCGGTTTGCGTGATTTTAAAACCTCGCCCACCAAACTATTTTCAACTTTGAGATTCGGTTTCAATTTATATTCCGCGCTCAAGGACTGGGTGGCTTTGATAACGAACTCTGATCCTTTGTCATCCAAAAGCATGATCGAACAGATCTTTGAATTGAGCATCTCCGCGGTGACGACCACAATAAGATTGAGGATCTCATCCAGGTAATGTTCGGATGTGATGGATTGGCTGACCTTAATGAGGCTATCTAATTGCAGGGCCTTTTGTTTGGTCTCGGTATAAAGACGGGCATGTTCGATAACGCCGCCGACCTGCTTGGCGATCGAGGTGATGAGCCCGACAAAACCATCCTGATAATCATGAGGTTTTTTGTGCTGGACGTTGATGACCCCGATGGCCTTTCCCTTATATATAATGGGAACGGACAAAAAAGCCTCATAACGGTCTTCCGGCAGAACATCAAAACTCTTGAACCGCGGGTCCTGGTAGGCCTTTTTACCGATCGCGACCGGCTTATTCTCCTGCGCGACCCAGCCCGTGATCCCTTCACCGATCCCAAGATTGACCTTGCCCAGTTCCTGTTTGTGCGGTGTCTTGGAGGCCATGAGCACAAGGTTACGTTTCTGCTCATCGAAGAGATAAACAAAAACAGAATCCGCGCTGGTGAACTCGGTCACGATCTTGACAATGTCATTCAGGATCAAGTTAAGATCAAGATCTTCCGCTGTGATATCCACGATCTTGCGCAAGACCTTGATCTCTTCTTCGGGCTGAAGTTTCACTTTTTTGCTGTTGGTGACCGGCGTTTTTTTCATAATCCCGCTGGGGCGCACAATCGCGCCTTATTCTTGAATAAGTTTACTTGGTCAGCGCGCCTAAAGCAATCATG
>CAZLRE010000133.1:0-5551 GCA_964561885.1 uncultured Planctomycetales bacterium
ATCCTGTCGCGTTGCGATAAACGCTTCTGGGCTTCCTGCTCGTATTTCTTTCGCACGCGGACATCGCCGGAATCGATCAGCACGCGCGCGCCGGTTTCTGCATCCTCAAGCTCCAAAAGCCCGCAATCCGGCAGACGGATCTCACGTTCATCATTAAGGGTGATGGCAATGATGTCATGCCTGCGGTTGGCAATGCTCATGGCCTTCTTGAATTTCGGTTCAGCATCTTTGACCTCATCGAAGAAATCCGAAAGAACGAACGTGACCGCCTTGCGCGGCATCACATGATTAAGGTACTCCAGCGCCTGTTTAAGATCGGTCCCCCTGCCCTTGGGTTTGAAATACAGCACTTCCCTGATGACGCGCAGAACATGGCTTTTGCCTTTGCGCGGCGGGATGAACAGCTCGATGCGGTCGGTAAAAATGATGAGTCCCACTTTGTCGTTGTTGCGCACGGCGGAAAAGGCCAGGATAGCCGCGATCTCGGCGGCAAGTTTGCTCTTGAGCTGATTGACGGTGGCGAACTGGCAGGACCGGGAGGCATCCACCATGATCATGACGGTGAGCTCGCGCTCCTCGACAAATTTCTTGATGTGGGCCTTGCCCGTGCGGGCGGTGACGTTCCAGTCGATCGTGCGGATGTCATCGCCGAATTGATACTCGCGCACTTCATCGAATTCCATGCCGCGGCCCTTGAACACACTGTGATACTGGCCGGCAAAAACATCGGTCACAAGGCGCGATGTTGTGATCTCAATGCGGTGAACCTTATCAAGAAGTTCTTTGGGAAGCATAGTTAGCGTTTAGCGTTTAGCGTTAGGCGTATAGCGTTTGGACGACCTAAACGCTACACGCTATTCGCTATACGCTCTTAAGGAACTGCGATCTCTTCGAATATTCTTCGGATGATATCTTCGGATGTTTTATCTTCCGCCTCGGCCTCGTAACTCGGGATCACGCGGTGGCGCAGCACATCCATACCGATGGACTTGATGTCCTGGGGAGTGACATAACCTCGGCCCTGAATAAAGGCATAGGCCTTGGATGCCAAAGCGAGATTGATCGACGCGCGCGGCGATGCGCCGTACTGGATCAATCCTTTGAGATCCTCGAGATTATATTTCTGGGGGTAACGTGTGGCTTCAACAATATGGACGATATACTGCTGGATCTTTTCGTCCATGTAGATCTCATCGACCACCGAACGCAGCCGTCCGATCTCATCGGGCGTCGTGATGGTATTGACCTTGATGCTCTGACGGGTAAAGGCCATGCGCTGCAAGATCTTTAATTCTTCGTCTTTGGTGGGATAGGTGACATTTAATTTGAGCATGAAGCGATCGACCTGGGCTTCGGGAAGAGCGTAGGTCCCTTCCTGCTCGATCGGGTTCTGGGTGGCCAGAACAATAAAAGGATCTTCCAGCTTGAGCGTTTCCTCGCCGATCGTGACCTGACGCTCCTGCATCGCTTCCAGAAGCGCGCTTTGGACTTTGGCAGGCGCGCGGTTGATCTCATCAGCCAGAACGATATGGGCGAAGACCGGGCCTTTTTTGATATTGAACTGCCCCGTGCGCTGGTCATAGATGAGCGTACCGGTGAGATCGGCGGGTAGCATATCGGGAGTGAACTGCAAGCGTTGAAATCTCGCCTGGATCGTCTGGGCCAAAGTTTTGACCGCGGTGGTCTTGGCCAGACCCGGCACGCCTTCGACCAACACATGGCCGTTGGCCAAAAGACCGACGAGCAAACGTTCCAGAAGATACGCCTGCCCCACCATCACCTTTTGGCATTCCATTAAAATGGCGCTGACAGACGCATTCTCTTTTCTGACGCGTTCATTGATGAGTGTGATCCCAGCATCCGACATGGCCGAACCTCCTTCACTAACGATAGACCAAAAACGGAGAGATGAACCTGAGGATATTTCCAAACATCGATCCCTGCTCTTGACAGAGAATGATTGCACAACAAAACAATTTACGTCAAATGAACGTCCAAGCGCTCGACCTTATTATCGCGCACATCCTTGGCGTATGTGCCGTTTAAGAACGAACCGTCAACGACGAGCGCCTTGGCCTTGTTGGGATAACGGACCTCAACACGGCTGACCGCGGCTCTATTCGAACCGAACGTGTTCTTTCTTGACGGATTATGATAAACCACCAGCGTCTGGCCCATCAGATTAAACGCGTAGCTGTTCGCCGGCAGCGACACTTTCTGCCATTTCCTTGACTTGGATAAATAATCCACTTCGCTTTTCGCTTTTGTAAAGAAATGCGCCGGGAGCATGGGCTCGAAATGAAGCGTCAGATCCCCTTGCCCCGAAAGACGAAACGGCCTGGGACCTAGATTCATGATGAGCCAAATGTGCAGGAATTCCGCGGTGCTCCCCGAAAGGCGGGCCACAAAACTGCGTCCATGCAATGATGCGTCTTCATGGGCGCTGCTGACAAGAAAAGAGGCATTCTCCAGAATACTTCGGCCATAAACCTGCGGGTCCAAGAACGGGACCATCACAGAATCCGCCTCATTAAAGAATTCTTCCGCCAATCCGTTACGAAGCAACTCCAGTAAATACTTGTATTCCATATGCAGCCATATGGATTCGTTCTCCAGCCATCCCGGCGGAAATACACGCGTACGCCCGATCTCATTGGATTCCAAAGATAAACTGGCATTGACTTTGTACATTCCAAGTTTCTTGTCATAAAGTTTGCTTGTCTTGACTGCCTTGTAAAGATCACCCGCCTGCTGGGGATGGCCGACCCTCATCGCATGGACAAAACCTTCCAGGAACAAAGGCAGATCATGGCGCTTGAAGGTCAATGGTCTGACGCGCTGGGAACCGTCATGATGTTTTCCTTCGATCATTTCATGATCGGTAACCTCATGATAAAAATAAGTCGGGAAAAGATCGCTTGTTCCCTGAGCATTTTCAGAAGCTTGGTTCGCCTTAGCCACGACCAAATTCAGAAAACGCTTGATCAGTTCGACCGAGATACTTTCTTCTTCCCCTGAGATCCCCAAACGAATGCTCACGCGGTATTTTTCTTTGACATCATTGGATTTTTTCCAATAGCCAAGGGAATCGTTACTCGATGACAGAACAACGATCATCTCCTTAATAAATACCGAGAGCTCCTCAAAGACCTCAACAGTTTCCTGTTCACTTAAAGCCAATGAATCAATGGCCGAAAGTAAGAACATAGCATGACGTTTAAGTTCAAAAGTCTCTGATATGGAAGAACCTAAAAGTCCCGGCAGGCCGTTGAGAGCATCGTACCAATTTGGCCTTTCAGCTTCCATCTCGATGCCGATCCCGCTCGGGTCAAGAGTTGCGGATTTGTTGGCCAGCAGACATAACATTTTAACAAATAGGGTCGTGGTATAAACCTCGCCCTGCCCATTTTTGGTCCTTAATTTAAATCCCTTTTGCTTGGCATGTGTCTCACCCTCTTTATCGGCAACCGAATGGTATTGACGCACACCATATTTGGTTAACACATAGCGCTGGTCACGAGGCAAGACATAATGATTATTAAAAAAGAACCCGAAAACTTTCTTACCGATAAGAATATCCTTGAGCCGGTCAGGATAAACAGACAGATAGCTTTCCAGCAGGTCAATATTATAGGTCCAATGGTCCGTCCAAAAACCTTCGCCATGGTCAGCCAATTCCTGCCTCTGGCAAACCCCGAGAACATCGCTTATGAACACTCCCGGGGATGTTTTCAACTTAAGTTCATGCTGATAAATGGCCTTAAAGAGCTCACCGGGCAAGAAACCCTTGATCAGCAGTTCCTTGATCTTCTCACGCTTGGCCCCGTCGATATGGCGGTTCACGACCTGATCCACGACTGTCGGTTCATGGACTGAGAACAACGAACCGCGCACTACCAGAGGATTATAACCATCGGCCTGCTGGAGACTGAAGAAATTGATGACAGCCGTATCCTGCACGTCACCGTTGAACCATATATCGTTGCGTCGGTTCTGATTAACGTCCCGGAAATTCCCATTACCCTGGGATAAGTAGGTCGGCGCCAGCGTAAAATAGTTGTAATCACGTTCCGGATCCCCATGTTTGCGGCTGTAAACATTAAATGCCACCGGACCGGATGCCGTCTGAAGCGAGACCGGCAGACCGCCGCGCAAGACGTTATCCAAGAAAGTTTGCCCGCAATACTGATTAAACGCGTTTGAAGAACTGTTCGTAAAACACATCTGTTTGATCTCTTCAATAAGCTCACGATTGCGTTTGGCCTTTTGTTCGATGAAGGACCTTTTCGCAGTCTTGGAAACGATACGCTTGAGCTGATTGATGTCATTGGCAAAACCGACTAAGGAGATCAATTCCTTGGAACCTTTTGGCTTAAGGGTAAAGCTTGCATGGCTTAACGCGCAAGGAGTGCGGCTGCTGGCGAACTGTTCTTTTGACACTTCAAACTTGGGAGACGCTATAAATCTCTCAGGGACCAGAAAATCCGTCGAGTGCCCGAAAACAACCGAAGGATCGATGATCGGCTCCAGCAGATTATTCTTAGATTGGCTTGAAGCGTCAAAACTGAAATAGAAATTCCCTTCGTGGATCGCGGTGACCTGCGGCGTGTCAGCAACTTCGACGCTCAATTGATAATAAGGCGCGCGATTATTCAGGTTGCTGACCTTGGCCCAAGCCTCGACCGTGCGCGACATATTCTTGCTTAACCAATCCTTCATGCCGTAAGGAAGAATGATCGGAAGACCATCGATCATCTCAACAGGCAATGTTCTTGAAGAAATATTCTCGATCTTAACCCTGCGGATAAGCGCAGCGAAAGATTCATCGGGCATCGTGAAATAATTGACGGTCACCTTAAGCCCCAACGAGGGATTGATATCTTCAATGGTCAGATCATGCGATGTGATCGCCATACTCCGTTTTATACCGGAACTTAAAGCCGCAGAATTTTGGAAAGGCTCATAATATTTATGTGTCTTGCCTTGTCCCACTTTCAAGAACGTCCTGAATCCCTGGGTGGATGTCAGGCGATAGGCCTTGTTCGCCGGCTGGAATTCCAAAATAGCGCGGTCTTTGGACTCGATGCCGAAACTGCAGATCCCCTGCCCCCGATTAACATAGAACACCCACATCGGAATTCCCCACATACCGGCCACACCGGGGAAGAAATTTGAGAACGCATCTGCGTGATTATAATCCTGAATGACGAATGACCCGTCCTTGTTCAAAGCGTATCGGCTGCTGTTCTGTTTTATGGTTCTTTTCTTCATTTGTCACTAAACCTTTTCTTGGTTTTACTGGGGATTTTTGAAACTCCTGAACAAATTGTAATACCCTGAAAGTTTGACCCACATCACAAACCAGTTGTCTGTGTCATTGATGCGTATGCGTTTAAGCTCAAAGGGACGGGTGTTAAACCGGTCATATCCCCGATTGGTCGCGCAGGCGCCTTTGTATTTGGCGCTCTTGACCATCTCCTTGATCTCTTCCGTGTAGCCTCCGACAGGATAAGAAAAATACCGCACAGGTCTACCGAGATTTTCCTCCAGA